>CAZSNX010000462.1:0-4158 GCA_964607945.1 uncultured Candidatus Obscuribacterales bacterium | reverse complement strand
ACTGCCCCAGCTGTCCTCTTTGAGTCTCGATCATACCAACGTCACAGACGAACACGCAAAGGAGATCGCCCGATTCAACTCATTGCAGGAATTGGATTTATCGCACACGCCAATCACCAATTATGCTCTGGCACAACTTTCGCAATGCAGTTCCTTGAGCCGCTTGGATCTTGCGTACACCGCTGTGACAGACTCGGGGCTAGGCTACTTGACGAGTTTGAAAGAGCTGCGCTCGCTGGATCTGCGCGGAACTCAAGTCACCGTCGCCGGTATCGCAAGACTGCAGGCTGCCTTGCCGGAGGTAAAGGTCACTGCCGATTCCGAAGGTGAAAAGCTTGCGGCGACTGCTGACTCACCTTTCCAGCCCGGCACCCCAGCGGATCAAGCGAGCTACCAGCCCGTCAGAAATACCTGGCGTTCTCCGGTTTCTAATGAACAGAGTAGCACTCCTTTCAAAACAGCTCTACCGCTGTTGCTCGCAGCAGGGCTTATAGTAACCATTACGCTGTCGCTTACCAGCCAGCTGACGCCTTCTCTTGTCCCGAACCTCCTTCAAGCACTGCTGGGCAACGCCGATGCCCAACACAACCTTGGGCACGCTTATCTCGAAGGCACCGGCGGGACTCCCAAGAACTATAAAAAGGCTGCAGAATGGTTCCAGCGATCGGCCGAGATCGGCAACCCTCATGCACAGTTTGACCTAGGCCGAATGTACAAAAACGGGTTGGGACTACCTAAAGATATTGCCAAGTCGTTAGACTGGTACAAGCGCTCGGCAAGCCAGGGAAACAGCAGCGCCCAGTGCAATCTGGGACGGCTTTACATATTTGGAGATGGCGTATCAACTGATCTCAAGGAAGGGATTGAGTTGTTGAGAAAGTCGGCAGACCAGGACAACGAAGTAGCTCAGCGAACTCTGGCAGAAGTATACGACCGCGCAATCGGAATAACGCGCAACCAGCAAAAGGCGATTGAACTTTATCGCAAAGCCGCCGAGCAAGGAGATGCATATTCTCAATGGCGCTTGGCAGAAAAGTACGAGTCGGGCTCAGGGGTGGTAAAAAGCTGGAAGGACGCAGCCGCCTGGTACCGCAAAGCCGCCCAACAAGGCAACACAAATGCTCAATACAACCTGGCAACTCTCTATTTGCTGGGAGCTGGCGTCGAGCAAAACGACACTGAAGCGCTTAACTGGTATCGCAAAGCTGCCAAGGCGGGTAATGTTAACGCAAAGGAGTATCTGCAGGTTGAAGCAAGCAACGCGAACAACAAAGGATCTTCCGTTAACTTCGGTCCTTACATGCGGCTACTTCAAAGTGCCATAAAGGCCCATTGGTCTCCCGTTAAAAGTACAAGAATGAACCGGGCAGTTGTCGTGTTCTCATTGACTGCATCAGGGCAAATGAAGAACTTGAAACTCGAGCAAAGTTCAGGAAATCAGTCTCAAGATGCTGAAGCACTAGCGGCTGTGCGCAATGCTGCTACATTTCTGCCGCTGCCGAAAGGAGCTCCAGAACCGGTCAAAATACAGTTTACGTTCGACTATAACTTATTTGATAAAAACCTCAGCGCGCAAGTCGGACATTAAACGAGGCGAAGAAGCCTCTTGAGAGCAAGAACTGGACTATTGGCAGAAAAGAAACAGAGAAACCAGGCTTGAACTGGTCCGGTGCTGAATGTGGCGGCTATGAGCTACTTGCTGCGGCTGCTTGGATAAAGCTAGCCTCCCTCTGTGGCAGCGAATATCCCATTGACAACTTCGCGCCTGATTATAGCTACCGAGTCCCCTCGGAGATTAGTTGCTGGAGCGAGCCGTCTACTCTTGCAAGATTCCAGAAAGGTAGGGAGCGTACAAAGGAAGTAGGGCGTAAGTAGACGCTCTGCGATGCAATCTACCAGCTGGCAACGAATGATTGATACCCCCAGCTGACGAGCGGGGACAAGTAATTAGCGCAAAGACCAAAGACCAGCTCAATTTCGGCTTCCACGGGTGTTAGAGTGAGCGAAGTTAGATGGCGGTTCCAAGAACATTTATTGAAAAATCCAATCGGTGATCTGATTGGTGGATTGATGGCCGCTATCGTCGCCCTACCGCTTTGTCTTGCTTTTGGCGAAGCTTCAGGAATCGGTGCCGCTGCCGGTTTGTACGGAGCGATCGCCTGTGGAATCTTTGCAGCACTGTTTGGCGGTACTCCCGGGCAGTGTTCGGGTCCGACTGGACCGATGACTGTTGTAGCAGCCGCGATGTACGCAGCAAATCCAAACCGTCCTGACCTGGTCTTTGCCGCAATATTGACTGCTGGGGTGATACAGATTGGTTTGGGCTGTGCGAAGACCGGACAATTGATTGGTTACGTACCATATCCGGTAATCTCCGGTTTCATGACCGGCATCGGAGCAATCATATGTTGCATCGAACTCGGACCATTGTTTGGCGCTCCCTCGTCCGGCAGCGTATTGACTGCAGTGCAGAAACTTATTGAATTGCCGAGACATTGGAGTATTGAGGCTGCAGCCATTGGCGTCGGCACTTTGATGCTGATCAATCTCTTGCCGCTTCTTTCGAAGCGCTTGCCGGCATCGCTGATTGCGTTAGTTGTAGCTACCTGGGTCTGCCATGCGTTGAAATTGCAGATACCGGTAATTGGAGAGATTCCGACTGGTCTTCCATCACCGAAATTGCCGCTCATAGACATAACCAGCTTGCATCTTGTAGCTCAGAATGCACTGACGCTCGCGTTCCTGGGGTCCATCGATTCACTCTTAACGTCTTTGGTTCTTGACAAGGCTGCCGGAGTCAAACATAACAGCGACCAAGAGCTGATCGGGCAAGGAATCGGCAATATGTTGTCCGGTCTTGTTGGCGGTCTGCCGGGAGCCGGAGCGACTATGCGATCGATGGTCAATGTCAAATCGGGCGGAACGACAAAGCTGTCCGGAGTCGTGCATGGGATGATACTGCTAGTCATTCTGGTGTTTCTGGGCAAAATTGCCGGTATGATTCCCTTATCAGCACTTGCCGCTATCTTAATTTGTGTTGGCTTCAACATCATGGATTGGCGAGTTTTGCGTGGATTGCGCAAAATGCCTAAATCCGATTTGCTGGTAATGGTAGTAGTGCTCGGTCTTACCATTTTCGTCGATTTAATAGTCGCAGTCCTTGTCGGTGTGGCATTGGCATCCGTGCTCTTCGTCAAACAGCTTGCCGATGCGCAAGTATCATCAATCGGCTCATTGGAAACTTTAGAAGAATTGTGCAAACTTACCGAACACATCCCTGAGTCTGTCCGGAATAGCACATACTCCTACTCGCTTAATGGACCGTTGTTCTTCGGAGAGGCTAAGAACTTAGCTGCGGCCATAGACAAGCTGACTGGCGCAAAATATGTAATACTTCGTTTTGTCAATGTTCCACTGATCGATCAAACTGGGGCTTACGCACTTGAGAATGCAATCGAAAGGTGGGAAAGTGAAGGAATAAAGGTCTTGTTCGTAAGCATGCCCATTCATGTAAGAAAAGTGCTCGAGGACACAGGAACTGTGCATAAATTTGAAACAGCTAGCTGTTTCAGCGAATTCGAGGGAGCACTAGCAGAGATCGATCGGATTGAATCACTAGCCTATAGTGCTGAGCAACGGAGTAATTGTGGTTGAACAAGGTGCCAGGCCGTATTTGATAGCGGTAGGGCTTGACGGTTCGCAGAGATCTTGGAAAGCGTTTGAAGAAGCTGTTCAGCTGTCCAAGCTGAGGCCGACAACCTTGCATGTCGTCTCGATTCAAGAATCTATAGAGGCATCCTACAGCGCCACCGACGTGCTTGCCGCAGAGAAGACCGGGCGAGAAAAACTGGAAAAGGTTCAAGTTAAAGCATCGCTGCTCGCCGGAGATCAGGATATTTCGATTCAAACTGCCATTCTGGCAGGAAATTCAGCCGGAGCCATTGTTGAATACGTAAAGAAAAACAAGATCGACTTGCTGATAATAGGCGATACTGGGCATTCAAGCATCTGGGGTGCGCTGCGCATGCTCAACATGGCGCACAGCGCGCTGATCGCGTTCGGCGGCTACGCGTCCTATGCCGCCGTCGAGATGGCGGGACTGCCGACCATCCTCGGCATGCCGGCGGGCGTGCTGGCCGGGATCGTCACGGGCGTCGT
>CAZSNX010000461.1:0-4162 GCA_964607945.1 uncultured Candidatus Obscuribacterales bacterium | reverse complement strand
TGTTCTACTGGGGTACTGTTAGCTGGTTGCTTTTTGCAGAGACTCTTTAGGCTAGCTTTTCAAGTCGATCTTGACACCAATACCACCTAGAAGACCGGCAACCTAACAGTTAGCGGCGCAACATACTCATTGCACCTTTGTGGCAGACTACTTGCAACAGCTCATTTACACACTGCGACTCCGTAAGGAAACTGCGATTAAACTCACGCCACACAGCGTTGAGGTTTTGCTCCTCTGATTGTGGTCGATTGCTTGCTCCGAAGTCTTTCATTTGCCAGCAATCTCATTGCTATATTCAGGAACAAAAACCAGATAGAAAAAAAATCAAACCAATTCAATTGCCGTGTAGACCTGATTAGGGACTGACCTAACTAGTAGAGAAAAGATCAACCGAGATCGGTTGATTTTTTCTCTACCGATCACTCTTTGGAGTTTCGCCCATCTTCACACTTCGGTCTCACAGGTAAGATCGAGACCTGATTCGCATGAATAGTTGCAAGTACTTCTTCGCCCGGTCTGAAGTTAGAGGTGCTCCAGTTCAGACATGTTGCAGTCAGGTACAACGAATCATTGACCTTCAATTTATAACTGGTTGTTGCTCCTTGGTAGCAGATACTCTCGACAGTGGCATAAAGGTGGTTAATCTTACTATCTCCAAGGTCTCTTGACAGATCCTCAGCTGCCAATTTCGGACTCAACTTAAGTGAATCGGTCCTCATCCAGACAGTTACCTTGGAACCTGGAGCAACATCTGGGTTCTTGCAGCGGTCTCGAGCCCACAAGTCAAACGAACCACCAGTTTGAACTCTCATGGAATCACAGCATTCAGCTATTTCCGCTACCCACCCGTCGATTAAATTGGTCTGTCCAACAAAGTCAGCAACGAAAGTACTTTCGGGTTGCTCATAAATCTCCATGGGAGTACCAACTTGCTCCAACCGCCCTTGGCGAAATACCGCAATTCGATCTGACAGTGCCAGTGCTTCGCCTTGGTCGTGAGTAACCATTACGAAAGTGATTCCAAGCTTTCTTTGAAGTTGCCGCAACTCTTCCTGCATCTCCTGACGAATTCTTAAATCGAGGGCAGAAAGCGGCTCATCTAGGAGCAATACTCTGGGTTGATTGACGATCGCCCGGGCGAGTGCAACGCGCTGCGCTTGTCCACCGGAAACTTGCGCCGGGTAACGCTCAGCAATTGACTGCAAGCGCACCAGATTCAGTGCCCAGTCGACACTCTCCTTAATTTGCTGCGCTGTTTTCCTACTTGCTCGCAAACCAAAGGCAACATTTTCATAGATTGTCAGATGTGGAAAGAGGGCATAATTTTGAAACACCATATTAACCGGACGCCTGTAAGGTGGCACTCCGACTACTTCTTGTCCATCAAGAAAGATATGGCCGGAGCTTGGGTTTTCAAAGCCAGCTATCATTCTTAGCAGCGTTGTCTTGCCGCAACCAGAAGGACCAAGCATACTAAAGAATTCCCCTGGCTGAATCTTTAGACTAACCAGATCTAGCGCGCTCACACTTCCGTAGCGCTTGCTCACCGCTTGGACTTCAACGGCCATCATAGTCAAGCTAGCGGCTTCCCTTTCATGTCCTTGATCATGAATGCAATTTGAAGATTCAACAGTACCTCTTGCGAATCAATATCAACTTTCAGGATATCTGCAATCTGCTCGAGCCTGTAGCGAAGTGTGTGGCGGTGAATGAACAGCGCGCGCGCAGCTGAGTTAAGATTGGCACCTTCTTTGAGGTAGATGGATAGAGTAGGTACCAGTTCGCTCTCCCACTCCGCATCATAACTCTCAAGCGGAGCAAGATTTTCTTGATAAAAGCGGTCCAACTCGGGGTGATCGAAGATGAGATAAAGAAGACGTTTGACACCTAGGTCTCCATAACAGACCACAAAGTCCTGCTCGCCATGAATCATGGATCCTATGATTAGCGCTTGCCTTGCCTCACGGTATGAATCCGGCAGATCCAAAGTCGTTTCAGTCAGGCGGCCCACACCCAGTTGAACTCTCAACTCAGGCAATGACTTCCTCAAGAGCCCAACTAAATTCTCCGCCTCTTGCTGCCAAGTCGACTTTCGATCGTACGGAACAACAAATACACGAGTTCCTTCAATTTCGGTTGACACGAATGGCTCTGCCGGCCACTGAACGTTCTTTACTAATTGATTCTGGGCCGATACAAACTGCACAGCAAACACCAGCAACCCATCGCAAAGATCGAAACCAAAGTTTCTGTCCAATCGCTCTTGATCAGTAGCAGAGAGGCTTCGTCCCGACAGGAGATCTTTTAGCAGACTTTGCTGAGTAGCTGTAAATATCGTCACCTCCTTGCAGCGCTGACTGAAGTCAACCATGCAAGCAAGCGTAGCGGGGATCATAAACTCTGAAATCGTATCAATATCATCGGTCGGTCTTACAGTTGCCGAAAGATAACCCACTACGACATTAGACTGAATGATCGGAAAGACCAACCGTCTTCCAATCTTGTACGGTTTCAGCGCGAAATCGGGAATTCCATGCACTTCTTGTGAACGCAAGAGTCGATTCACTTCCTCTGCGAGCTCCTCTGTCAAGCTTCGTTGCTGGCTTACCGGAGTAGGCCCCATATTCTTGCTGGCAATTACTTTGAAATCAGCTGTCTCAATCACTAGCGGCCGATTGACCCACGCATAGAGCTCCTCAATTAGTCCAGAAATTCCTTCACTGAGCGTCAGCGAGATTAAATGAGCATGCATCCGCGTGGCGGCCCGTTTAAGTTCGCCCAAGAATGCTTGTCGAACATCATCAGCAGACTGACTGACATCTCCGAAACCAGGAATTATGATCAAAGGTATCTCCGCCTCGGAGCATACTTTTGCCAAGCGCTGAAGTTCCACATCAATGCCGACTGCGGCTGGTGCGTTCGATCCAGATATAGCATGCTGCGAAGAGGCAGCGGCAGTTTCAGATGGCACCATATAGGGCTTGATAACCACCAAAGCAGACAGCTGTAAGAGCTCCCCTGCTTCGAGGGCACCAAGAGCTTCCACTCTCGCAACGACTAAACTTCCGGCACGCGGTGGGGGAGACAAAGACGTAACCACCTGCATCACTGGCCGGTCCAAACACTCCTGACCGGACAAAACCAGCGCCTCCGAAAGAGCCTCGCTGTTCAGTAAGCGCTGAAGAGTTGGCTGATGCGGAAAACCTGAATGAGCCATAGTCCGCCAATATTGACACTTGCATATCTATTGTAAGCGGTTTAATCGGTACTTTAGTCTTGCTGACATTCAGGCTCAAACTTACTGCCCGAGTGAACCTCAAATCTGCACGAGACTTCCAAGCAACTAAAGCGCATCTCGCCAACTGCAGATTGAGAATTCGAATTCCCTGTGGACCGCCCCGTTTGTCGGCGTCCCCTTCGGGAAAACTGGACACAAGGCGAAATCTCCGCGGATAAATTTTGGCTGTGGAGCCTTCATTGTCTTGTTTTAAGGAATTCGCAATGGTAACATCCCCGACTTGGAGACCACATGCTGGTTTTTCATTAAGGAGGAAACGAAATGAACCGAGCTGAGCTTATCAGCGACATCGCAAATATCACCGGGCAACCCAAGACCGTGGTCAGCGGGGCGGTCAACGCCATTCTTCACTCCATCACCGGAGCTCTTGCACGCGGTGAAAAAATAACACTAGTGGGATTCGGTACCTTCGAACGCCGTACCCGCCAGGCAAGAACTGGTCGCAATCCAAGAACTTTGGCTCCATTGCGTATTCCCGCCAGCCGCGTACCGGCGTTTCGCGCCGGGCAAGAGCTAAAGGATGTGGTAGATGGACGTTCACGCCAAAAATCCTGGGCGGGAGCAGCCAAGCCGACGGCCAAGAAAACTGCCAAGAAGGCCGGTAAAGCTAAGCGCCGATAGGAAGTACTGAACGAGATTGAAAGGAGAGGGTTTGTATAAACCCTCTCCTTTTTGCAAAATCGCCTTCAGATTAATTTCGGCCAGATAGCCAACTTTTTTTCGGAAAGGTATTGAGCTTGGCAACCCTTTGAGACAAAATTAATTCACCTTCTCTTTCAACTTGGTTACTAGATTTCGAGCTCTCATGCTCGGCTCTCGCTTTGCGCTAGAAAGGCCAACCTCATGTCCAATTACATTCAAACG
>CAZSNX010000460.1:3931-4164 GCA_964607945.1 uncultured Candidatus Obscuribacterales bacterium | reverse complement strand
TGGGTTGCCGAAAACTCTTATCTTGGAAAAGCAGTTCCACTTTTCGCAGACAATCGGTGTTTCGTTCAACAGTTTGTTCTGTTTGATGGAAAGCGGTGCTTGGCCGGTCGAAGCCATTGCTGTATTCAACAACGCCAGCAGTGCGAACAACACAGCACAGCAACCGGTCATTCGAGGCGCGATTCTCGACTGATGTTCGCGGGCGAAAAACAGTGCGGCCAGCGCAGCGATAA
>CAZSNX010000460.1:0-3921 GCA_964607945.1 uncultured Candidatus Obscuribacterales bacterium | reverse complement strand
AAATGCAATTACAATTACTGCGGTCGGACCGTCCACAGTGTTCAGTACGAAGATTAATAGAATGCAGCCGAGAGCGGCTCCTGTTAAGTCTGCCGCATAAAGCATGCCGACCTGAGACGGGAATCTGGTGAGAGCCAAACAGGTGCAAATACCGCTGAAAATGAAAGGAACCGATATCGCCAAGTAAGTCGCTGCTACCGCTGCAATTCCGTCAATTGTAAGTGCAGGATGAAAGGGAATCGTAAGATGAACCAGGAAACTAAGCGTTATGGTGATAGCAAAAGCCAGAGCGCTATATGTCAACCAACCGCTTACGTTCTTCTGTTCAAACCAATTTGGTCTCAAATAGACTAGCAGCGAACCAACGGTCATGCCAAACATCGCCAGTGAAATTGCCAAGAAAGCAAAGTGATACCACATGGTGACGCTGAATATTCGCGTCAGTTGAATCTCGTACATTAGCGTCGATAGGGCGACCAAGAGCAATCCGACATAAACGGACTTGCCTGGTTTGTGTTGCGTGGGCATTTCGCTCATAACGAGGATTGCTCCTCCCGGTTGTTTGGCGATGGAGTAATCTGCTTGAATTGACGAGGCGGCGAGCCGGGTGGAGGCGATGCATAAACAGACAGAAAGGTAGGAAAGTCTCGTCCCGGAGCAAGCTGGTTGCTTCCCAGTTGCAGCGAGTGCAGGTTGAGCCAGGTTCTTATTTGATCCATTCGATATATTTCCAGGGCGAAGTAATTTAAATCACCTACTGTGGAGTTGTCGAAGCAGTCTCTGAACTCGATCGAACGGCAGCGATCAATCAGCCAGATTTTTCCGCCGGCGGCCAGAGTTTTTTCCATGGCCGCATAAAGTGTTTGCAGAATTCTTGGATCCCTCAGGCGGTCTCCGATTCCGTCCCAGGTGTTGAATTGGATTCTCTTGCTGTCCGGAAAGGAGATCACCCTAATATCGGTAGCGAGATGGACGTTTATTGCCGGACTGATGATTGGCCATGAGACAACTACCAGATCTTTGTCCCGGTTTGCGAAGCGGTTGACCTGCTCGACAATTGCCGCGGTGGTAGTGTCAGGCGTAGAGGCAAGACTTTGGATCTGTGGTATCCAGATTGGAATCCACAGCAAGAGTGGTATCAGAAACCGAACTGCAATTTTTTGCCTGATCAATGTCGCATAGCATGTCGATACGAATGCAATTATTAAGATTGGAGCAAACGGAGTTAAATAGCGATCTCGCATCACAGGAACGAACAGGCTGTAGGCAAGACCGATCCCGTATCCGCAAGCTGCCACGATCTTCCAGTGCCTTCCGTCGAAGTTGGTTGTTGTCAAGTTTGCCGGCGACAACAGGGAATAAAAGATCAGTGCTGTTGAAATCAAAAGCGAAATCTGATCGAAAGCCGACGGGCTGTAACGAGCGCCAACCATGACATACGAGGCCAACTCCGAAACTGCAATGGATGGCTCGAGCGGAACGTCCCAGAGATGCATGATATGCACAAGTTGATAACGAAATGATGGCAGCCAGGGAAGAAATAGGGCGCTTGCCAGGAGAACGCCCAGCAGCCAGCGCTTGATGCCGGCTAGATTGAACCAGTGCTTACCGGTGCCAATTATAACTAAGAACAGCTGACCGACTGCCACAAATCCGCCCCAGTAGTGACTGTAAACCAGAAGAGCGGTTGAGATGCCGTAGACGGCTACCCATTTCATGCTGCCGGTTCTTGCGAGCAGGCGCGAACAAGACCAGGTGGACAAAAAGCTGAATATGCTCATCAAGCCGTATGCTCGAATCAATGTGCTGTAATGCACGAGAGGAGGGCATATTGCCAGCAAAATGGAGACTTGCAAGCTTTGCATTCTGGGAATGCATCGCCGTAAAATCAAATAGGCGATCGGCACCTGACAAACTGCGATCGAAATGGCGATCAGTTTCATCGCAACGTCGCCGGATCCTACAGCCAGCGCCGCTATTCTCATGATGGCATAGAGCAGCGGCGCATTACCGTCGTCCTTTAGATGTTGAACCAGGTCAGGCCAGGAGCCAACTGTCGCGATCACGATGCCGTTTGCTTCGTCCGGCGTAAGCCCGGTCCAGGTGGCTGTTACAGCTCGAACAATCAGGGCCAGCGCACTGACAGCCAGCAAGTCTAGGATTTTCGTCTGTCCGCTGTTTACCGGCTCCACCCGATGCCCTCTTCGCTCCCATCAATTATATGGTGCTCTTGATTGGGGAAGCGCTGCTTCGGTTAGTCGATTCCGGGGCCCGTGTCTTCTAGTACACGCTCTGCGGTATTATTCAAATATTCAATTTGGATTGGACTCAAGACGCGACTATGCCAGCCAATTCAGAAGCATCAAAGCAAGAAGAATTCCAGAGGGCGAGGTCCTTTGTTTCTCGCGCGCGTGCATTTTGCACCGCCGTACCGGTGCTGACCGTCTTGTTTCTGCTGCTGATCGATATACTCTTGCGCTCCGGCAATGCTGTTGATTCGCTGGGTTTTCGCAGTGTGGATTTGTGGGATCTGCCGCCTCGAATCAAGTATTGCAAGCAGACCCAGCCTGATGTGGCTCTTCTGGGATCGTCATTGATGCTGGTGCTGAATCAAGATGGACAAGGACGGCATTTCTACAGCGGCTTTTCCGCGCCATATCTGCAAGCTGCATTGAGTGCGGCTGCCAATCAGGAGATTCGCTGTGTCAACTTGTGTTCAGGCTTGCAGATGATCTCGGAGGGCTTTCTGATCGCCGAGGCGATTACTAGCGAACGCCGTTACCCTCGGGTGATTATCTATGGATTGGCCTTGAGAGATTTCATTCATGACTATTACGCAAGCGAATGGAAGTGCGACAGCTTTTTTAGCATAGCGCCCTTTGTTCCTGTGACGCCGCTGGTGCTTTCAGTGCTGAGCAGCGACAAAGCGAGGCTGGAGTTCATTTTGAGCCACTACTGGTATCTGTATCGAGACCGCACAGACTTTGCCAATGTGATGTCTGCTATTACCAAAGACCTGCTTGAGAGTTTGCCGCTAGACCAGCCGTTTCCCAGGCTCGGCCCGGACCATCAATTCCGTCCGCAGAGCAAGGGGATCTTATGGGAGCGTTGGGTGCCTCGCCAACAAGAGCAGTTTGCCGAGCAGATATTCAAAACTCATCCGGAATTCTTGAAGGAATACTACCGGAAAATGCAGACGACTATTTACCAGCAGGGGCAAGAGTCGACCAGATTGTTAGAGGCAAAGTATTTGGATCAGCTTGTAGCCTTGTGTCGAAGCAAAGGGATAACGCTCGTTCTCATCGATATGCCTGTCAGTCCTGAGATTTCGCAACTGATTCCCGAAGGCTTGAATGAAGCATTTCGCGGCTACTTAACCGAGCTTTCTCAGCAGCGTGGGGTGGTATTGATCGACTTGTTCGGAGACCATCGCTTTGCAAGCGACTGTTTCAAGGACGGAGTACATCTCAACTATTTTGGTGCCAAGCAGCTGGTTGATGTCGTCCTGCAAAACTTGTCTGAAAAGTATCGCTGGGTCTTCGAGGATATGAAAAGGGATAGCCCCGAATAGCCCTGAAAGGCTCTCTTGACAGCGCCGCTGCCGGTGGTGCTAGCGTAAACCAGCTGTATATGTTTAGTGTAAAATTCCGGTTGGACCGCGCGCGGGCAGGCCGCTCAAGAGCCGGGAGGAGTTTTTCGATGATTTCTAATCCCTGGCTGGCTCAATTTGCCAAGACCTGGCAGTTTACCCGCTCACTAACCTATGACTTTCTGAAAGTACTTAACGAGCAAGACCTGTCTTATTCTCCTCAGCTGGAGTTTGGCACGATTGGCAAACAGATTCGGCATGTTGGAGATGTTCAAGAGTGTTACTTGCATGCCCTGGAAACCGGTGTCGCTGATTTCAGCAAGAAGCGTATG
>CAZSNX010000459.1:0-4165 GCA_964607945.1 uncultured Candidatus Obscuribacterales bacterium | reverse complement strand
TGAAAGTGTTGTTGGCTCAACAGTTGCAAAGCATGGTGGATGATTAGCGGATAAGACTTCTTCAACATTATTGAGAGTTAGGGGGGCGCAGACTGCTGCGGGCGGCTTTTGAGCCGCTCGCAGGTTGAGCGGTTGTATTGCCTATCATTTCAATACTCCCTAAATCTAACTGATGATTTGTAGAATAAGCGCAGGCAGATGCTATCAAGAGATAGCTGGGAAACGTAAGAAAGTAGACCACCTAACACGTGGCCTAGCGCTTCCAGTGTTTCCCGACGGCGTTGGGAAGTGCCTGTTATTTGCGAAAGAGGTTTGAAATGAATCGTCCAAGTTTGAAAAACAGTACGGCAGCTGCGGCTATCAGCTTCAGTTTGCTGCTTTCTTTTAGCCAGGCGCTGATTTCGGTAGATGCAGCTCCCTCCGGCGCGCAGAAGGCGCCGGCCGTGCAATCACCACTGACGCTTGGTAAGGCGAAAATGGCTAAGGGACAGACCCAACAAGCTCTTCCGCTGCTCCAGGCGGCGGTTAAGGCGCAACCGACCAGTTGCGAGGCACAGCTCTGTCTGGGTCAGGCTTATGTAAAACTCAAGGACTACACCAAGGCAAGAGCACATTTGCGTTCGGCAATCAGGTATGGCCGCGGTTCGCAGAATGCTCAGAAGGCAAATGCAACTCTGATGGGTTTGCCTAGAAATCTGCTTTCCCCGCATCATGGTCCGGGCACGGCACTAATTGCAAGAACGGTTGGCATCATGTCGCTCGAACGAGGCATGGAAGAGTCAAAGCCGACTGTAATTGACTTCTATGCCGCCTGGTGTCAACCCTGCAAACTTCAGAAGCCGGCGCTTGACAAAGCCAAGGCTGAATATGGCGACAAAGTGAACTTCTTGATGGTAAATGTCGACGATCCCAACTCAGACGATATTGTCGAAAAATATGGCGTGAGCCCGATTCCGACGCTTGTCTTCCTTAAGCCCGATGGTGAAGTCGCCACTTTTACGATCGGCTATTCCGGCGACCAGGCAGTTGCGAAGGGGATTGAGAAAATCCTTCCTGCCGGGTAGGACGAACGGGCTTACTTTAATGCCCCTTAACAAGTTGTCCGGCGAAATCGCCTAAACTGTCCGGTGCTTGATTGTTGGCTGGATGGACTTAAGCAGATGGATTTTGCCACTTTTCAGACTAGTACTTTCGGCGAAAGTTCACTAAGCGCCGGATTGGTTGGATTGCTGCTGGATACGGTTGGGCGATCACCCGATTCGCAAGCTGTCCTCTTTGAGGAAACTTGTTACACCTATCAACAGCTCGAATGGCGGGCCCGGGCCATCGCCTTTCAGTTGAACAGAATTGGGGTGTCGCGCGGCGATAAGGTCGGATTGTTGTTTCCCAACGGTGCTGAGTTCGTGGCGGTCTTTCTGGCGGTTTGTGGGCTTGGCGCTACAGTTGTGCCTGTCAATCCACTTTTAAAGTCCGAAGAGATTGCCCATATTCTCTTTGACTCCCAGGCAAAATGTCTGGTGGTGCATGCTCGTGCACTGGCGGAAGCAACGGCAGCGGTTAAGGTTGTGCCGGCTATCGAGAGCGTCGTAGTCTACAACTTGGAGTCAGACCTTCCGGCCGATGGCAGAGTCGCTTTCATGCAGTTGACGGAATTGTCTGAGCCACCATCGGCGATGGCATGGCCGGTGGCAGTAGATGCCGGAAAGGATTTGGCCGTGTTGGTTTATACCTCAGGCACTACCGGCAAGCCGAAAGGGGCGATGCTCACGCACGACAATTTGTTGTTTGCCGTCGGCGCCGCGGCTAAGGCGTTTCATATCGGCAGCAGCGACAGTCTTTTGGCTGTTCTGCCACTCTGTCACATCTACGGGCTGACTGTTGTCATGCTTGGAACTATCTTTGGTGGTGGACGGATGGTCTTAATGGAGAAGTTTGAGGCCAAGGCTGCCTTGAAAACCATCGAGAAACACGCAGTGACAGTATTGCCGGCGGTGCCGACCATGTACCAGTTCATGTTGATGGAGCTGGAACTTGAGAACTATGACCTTTCTCAACTGCGGGCATGCATTTCCGGCGCGGCTTCCTTGCCGGTTGAAATTTTTGCAAAGATTGAAAAAAACTTCGGGGCTCCCTTGATAGAGGGATATGGTCTGACGGAAGTTTCTTGTGTGGCAAGCTTCAATCGCTTGAATGGCGTCCGAAAGGTCGGCTCGGTTGGTCTGCCGTTCGACCAGGTCGGGGTCGAGGTCTTCGATGGCGACGGACGGCATCTACCTAGGGGGCAAGAGTATGTCGGAGAGATTGCTATTAAGGGTCCAAATGTTATGTTGGGCTATTACAGGCAACCGGATGCTACTTCGGAGTCAATCAAGGACGGCTGGTTCTTCACAGGAGATTTGGCCTACAAGGACGAAGACGGCTACCTGTTTATCGTCGGACGAAAGAAGGAATTGATCATTCGTGGCGGTCAGAACATTTATCCCCGCGAAATAGAAGAGGTAATTGCTCGCCTGGAGTCTGTGGTTGAAGTGGCAGTCATAGGCGTGCCGGACCGTCTGATGGGAGAACGGGTGAAAGCAGTTGTCGTGAAACGAGCCGGCTCGCATCTTGAAGCGGAAGCTGTGAAAGCTCATTGCGCCGATCATCTGGCCGAGTACAAGGTGCCGCGGTTGGTGGAGTTTATTGATCTGTTGCCGCGCAATTCGTCGGGAAAGATTCTCAAACGATTGCTTTCCTGAGTGCAAGAATTGCTAAACACTCGCTTGAATTCACTACATCGGGTGATGCTGTGCAACCCGGTTGGAGAGTCGATTATTTAGGTAGTGCTGGTAAGATCGATTAGGGGAATTCCTAACCAGCGCAAAAAATGATGTCGGGTGGTCGGTTAATCACAGTCCTCATTGTGGAGGACAATGAAATCACGCGTGTCGGGCTCGAGCTTACCTTAAACCAGATTCCTGGGTTAAAGGTAGTCGGTTCGGTCGCTGATGGTTTGGCCGCGGTCGAGCAGGCTCGCATCTTAAGTCCAAACATTGTCGTAATGGATATCGGGCTGCCCGAGATTGATGGCATCGAAGCGACCAGGCGAATAAAGGCTGAGCAGCCGGCTATGCGAGTGGTGATGCTGAGCTCGCACGACACCGACGACGTGCTTTTTTCCGCTTTGAGTGCCGGAGCCGATGGTTATTGCTTGAAAGAGATTTCCAGCGCCCAGCTTGAGATGGCATTGAAAAGCGTTGCTGATGGAGCTGCCTGGTTAGACCCGGCTGTTTCCAGTCGAGTATTAAGTGCCTTTACCGGCAATACTTCCAGTGCGCTGACTGAAATTGCCAAGGCGGTGCGTTCTGAGTCTCCGCTGTCTCAACGCGAGGGCGATGTGCTGCGTTTGGTCATCGAAGGATTCAGCAATCAAGAAATAGCCGATCGTTTGGGCTTGAGCGTCGAGACAATCAAGACTCATATGCGGCACATCATGGAAAAGCTGGCGGTTACAGATCGCACTCAGGCAGCAGTGAAGGCGATGCGTCAAGGATTTATTTAAATCAACGATGGCGCCCGCCTTGTACCGACATCTCTTCCAACCGTCTGATTCGATCTTCGATCGGCGGGTGGGTGGACATTAACCGGACTATCCAATCGACCGGCTTCGGCTGCACGATATACAGCGAAGACATGGCGGGGTTCGCTTGCATGTTCGGTATCTGACGGACTCCGTCTTCCAGGCGCGCCAGGGCAGACGCCAGCTCTTCCGGATGCCCGCACAATTCGGCTCCGGTGTGGTCGGCCTCATATTCTCGTGTGCGCGAGATCGCAAACTGAATAAGCGCTGCTGCAATTGGGGCCAAGATGACCAAGAGGATAGCGAAGATTGGATTGACCGGTTGATCTCTTTCGTCTCGGTATCCGCCCAGATACATGCCCCAATGAGCGATCATTGTTACTACGGAGCCCATCACTGCGGCCATCGTCGTAATCAGTACGTCCCGGTTCTTCACATGCGCCAATTCATGCGCGAGCACACCTTCCAGCTCCTTCAGGCTCAATATGCGCAGAATTCCGGCGGTGACTGCGATTGCTGAATGTTGAGGGTCGCGACCGGTGGCGAAAGCATTGGGCGATTCGGTAGGCGCCAGATAAATCGGCGGTGATGGAATGCCGGCACGTT
>CAZSNX010000458.1:0-4169 GCA_964607945.1 uncultured Candidatus Obscuribacterales bacterium | reverse complement strand
AACAATTCTATTTAGATTTTGCTCAGGGACTGACGGAGTGTATGGAGGGTTCGAAGCTGGTGGGTCTGGAATTTCCGGGTTGTTACCGAGCATATGGTGCACCGCGAGAGATGCTCGAAGAGTTGGGCGCGAAAGCGTGAATCCTTCTTTGAGATCTTTATGCTCTATACCTGCTGTCAGTTGCCGCTCTGATTTGGATATTTTTCCTGTCAAATACACTCCAGGCTTACTATGCTGCAATTGGAATACACTGTTCTGTTTTGGTTTAATGAAAGTAAGGAGTGTTGGCTGCTCGGGAGGATAGTTTCGGGGAAGTAGCCGTTGTATGGTGATTAGTGGGCTTGCAACCTGTTCTACTCCGCCGGACAGCATTCCACCTCTCTTGAAAGTACATTGAGCGGGCTGCTCAGTATTACTTACGTGCAGCGGGATTTTTTCCTCTTCCTGCGAATTCTCATGGCTGTAGTCCGTTTGCTTAGCTGCATCGTAATGCGAATTGCTGGCTGAGGAGGGTCGGTCCGGTTGAATTGTATTGTATTTTCCGAGTGAGTCTTGACTTGACGCACCTGGTGCGGCAATTGCTACAAGAGACAATAGTGATAGAAGTCGGTAAAGCATCAATTCGTTAAGATCTTGTCGACGCAAGCACATACGAGCAGAAAACATGTGAGTATCGGCGTTGTTTAGCGAATCCTCCAATCACGGACCTTCGAATAGAACTCTTCCGGAAGCGGTGTTGCGCTGCGCCCTTCGATGATATCTTCATCGAGCAGAAGCACGTTGCCAGGGATGCGAAACTCGGCCAGCATGAAGCCATCCTTGTCCAGTAGAGATACAACGAGACCCTGTGTGGCGGCTGCGCGATAGATCCTCTCGATTGTCCCAAGTCCAAGGAAGGATGACTCTTTTAGCTTGCCGAGGATAATTTGGTACTTCAGCATCCCATATTCATAACTGGTGATCAATTCTGCTCCCGCCCTTAGCGTCCCCTGAACGCGCCTGGACTTCCATTTGATAACCGGATAGTTGTGCGATTGCCAGTTAACGTTTTCATTGCCGGCATCCTTCGTGCCGGTGCTATTGATTTCGCTCTGTGCTTCGTTGCTTGCAATCCAACGAATCGGACTACTTCTGTTGATTGAGAATCCGTTCTGTGATGATTTCCACTGTGAAGTTCCAGGGGATAGATATTGACCTTCAGGCAGGGCATGTGGGTAATGCGCCTGTCCTGGTGGTATTTCCACCGCACAAAGTGCGCAAACGACTGACATCGCAATGGCTGCTATCTTGCGACTTGATTGCTGTTTTGAAATGTAGAGATGCATATCCGTGAGTCTAAAGAGGGGAGAGGAGAATGATTTTGTGGCGAAGCTGCAATCGAGGTGATCCAGTAAGACGCACCCGGCGCTGAGTATTGGTTTGCCTTCAGGATGGTCCTGCCTGGCTTTAAACTCATTATGAATCCAAGCACTGCAATATATTTGCAGTGTGTGCTTCCGGTGTGCAAGTCGATTCGAATTAATCAGGGAAGTCGCTCGATTGACTAGCAGACGAAAAGAACAAATCTACGAACCGATTGAGTTCTGCACTATCGGCAAACGATTGACGCCGGGACGAGGTTCTAATTGATGATATGGTTTCAGCAGGAAGAACTCGAAGCGAATTCGCTGTTAGGCAAAATGCCACCAGGTACCATGAGCCGCGCCTCAGAACGAGGCAGCATGGCAACATCTCGACTGTCACGGAATTCTCGCGTGTATTCATTGAATAGGTTATCGTTGTGATGCAACGCTCGCTCCAGGCTCTGAACAGTTCAATAAATACCCTGCGTGGTGGTGCCTCTCCATTGGCATCTAGCAGCCGCAAGAACGATCCCAGCTCATTCAAATTTAATGAGGACTTGCGCTTGTTGCGGTCTGTGACTTTGTCGAGCGCCCCTTCTAGTAGAGGTGCAAATGTTCTCTGTGTGTAGCTCGATAACAGCTCCTTGGAAAAGGAAAGTGCAATCAGCTCGTCATCGGTCAGCTCGAACGATGGAAGCTTTCGTTCGGGATTCTGGATGTAGTAGCCATTGCGAGTGCGATCGAAAACAATCGCCAAGCCGATCATCTGGCGAAGCATCTGCAAATCTTGATAGACTGTTCGTGGTTGTACATCATACATATAGCAAAAGGTCTGGACATTCGGATACGCGCCTTTGCGTATCTGCTGCTCCATGCTAATCAATCTTTCAAGACGCGATGACATATGGCAAACCCGGTGGATCTACGTAACCACATCCATGTTATTAGCCGTGTCTGCAATATGCTTGCAGTGAGAAAAACTTTTTTCGGATTTGCCAGCGGAGGTTGCAGGACGTTGCTAGTCGTTGGTCTGATTATTGTATTGAGATGCAGCGCGGTGCAGCTCGTCTGCGACTAGTTTACGCAATTCTATTGGCTCCAAGACTTCAGCATCAGCTCCGTAAGTAAGCACCCAGCGCTTGGCTTCTTCGATGTTCTGGCTCTTGAACTCCAAGGTGCATGCTCCATCGGGGTGCTCTTCCAATTGCTGTGAAGGGTGCCAGCTGCGCTCGCGGATATAGCGTGCCGAAAGAGGTTGAAAGCGAACTTTGACAGTTTGCTCCGGGTCTCCGTGCTCGAGCTGAAAGGCTGATTCCAGCCACTTGTCGATATCCAGTGTTTCCGGCATGCGAAATCTTTCATCGATGAGTTTATAGGACTTAATTCTGTGCAGGGCGAACATTCTCAGATCATTGCGAAGCCTGCAGTGACCCACTACGTACCAGGTGGAGCGATTTTCGATTATGCGATATGGATGAATTGTGCGCTCTGTTGTATCGCCTCGTTTCGCGCCGAAATAGACGATGCTCACCGGCAAACTCTTTTCGCAAGCTCTATTTATGTCTAAAAACAACTTTTTCGAGATAGGAATTACTGAATTGGAGTGAAACTTGACCATGCACTTAATATCATCGATATTGACATTCACGTTTTGCGGAAGACGCTCGCAGATTTTTTCAATCGCGCTTCTCAGCAGCGGCTCAAAGGATGTCCCTGTGTACTGGGAGAGCATCTCTTTGCCGAGAGTCAATGCGAATACTTCTCCGTGAGTCAGATTGAATTGCGGCAATTCCTTCTTGGGGTTTTTGTTGTAATAGCCGCCACGGTATTTGTCGTACAGTATCTCCTGCTGCATGTTTTCTTTCAGATATCTGATATCACCAAGGGCAGTTCGCGGTGCAATTTCGAACTCGCGGCAGAAGTGCTCGACGTTTGGATAACGCCCTTTGTTGATTTCCTCTATCATTCGCGCGACGCGCTCGAATCGCATTGTCATACGAACTCCTTTTCGTAGCTTGAGGTTTGCATGGGCTCGGCGGTAGAACTGCTTATGGATTTGGCTTCTGGATTCAGCTTCTGCTTAGCAGCTGTAGGGAACTTTGCCAGACATGTGTATGTTCGCTGGGGTTCTTTTGTATATATTTGCCCGCTTCCATGCTTTTGTTCACGGGCTGGCCATACATAGGCTTGAATGTTATGGGAGTAATGTTTGCGAATATTCCATGCCAACCCAGGCAGTGATTTCAGAGCAAACCAGGCACTCAAACAGAGCAACTAATCCGGCAGCGTCTCCACCCCATAATCACTCCAAGCCCGATGTGAGCTGTTGATTGGCTGCTCTGCACTTAGTCATTCAAGGCGAAAGAGCTCGTTATTTTTGGCATTCAGGTTGCTGAATCTCTCTTCGCAGCGCTTGAGTTCGGTTCGAAGTGCTGAAAAGATTTTTTCAACGTCCTCATGCGTGTAATCGTAATTCGACCGATCAGCGAGATTCCCAATAAGCTGAATGGTCTTCAACGCTCGGTTTACTCTACGATGTGCCAATCGTACGAATTTTTCTCTATCCTTGTCTCTCATATATACGCTCATGAAGTTCGCATATTTTAGATGTATACGAGCCGAGAAAAGCTGTCACCCAATTATGGGAAGTTGTGGCTGATATATTTGATTTTTCGTAGGATGCATTGTTTGGCGCAAATAGAATATGGATATTCGATCAGGGTGCACAGTCGAAGTATCGGCCACCTGCATACGTTGTCGGGAGCCCTTTTCTCAATAAGTGATTAAGTGCGGTCAGTCCAATGCATTGCTACTTCCCTGTACAAA
>CAZSNX010000457.1:0-4170 GCA_964607945.1 uncultured Candidatus Obscuribacterales bacterium | reverse complement strand
TGACGGCAGTGTCGGACGACCACACCCGATCGAGCAATTCCTCTTGGCTGAATACCCTGCCGGTGTGCTTGAGCAAGAACTCCAAAACGGCGAACTCTCTGGGCAGCAGACCCAGGGGCTTGCCATCCCTGGTAACGGTGTGCGCCAAACAATCCAGCTCTATGCCTTTTACCTTGAGAATATTTCCGGTGATCGCCGCCGGACGTCTCAGTAATGCTCGGACGCGGGCTGTCAACTCTCGTGGATGCACCGGTTTTGTCACATAATCGTCGGCACCGGTATCAAACCCTGATTCTTTGTAGTCGACAGACGTGTTTGAAGTAAGCATGAGCACCGGCATCGATTCTCCACGAGCACGCAAGCGCCTGCAAATCTCCAAACCGTTTACTTCAGGCACATTCCAATCAAGGACAATTAGGTCATACTGATAGGCCTGCATCATATCCAAAGCCATTTGCCCGTCTTCAGCAAGATCTACCAGGTGTCTGTCCGACTCGAGCGTGTCATGCACCAGCGCGGCAAAATCACGATCATCTTCAACTACAAGTATTTTGGCCATATTGAAATGCCTGCCGTGAAAAATGCCCTGACGTAATAAGCGCTGACACTATATACCACGCCCTGCGCGCAAATCAGTTGTCCCTAAGAATCGGCGTTCGGCCAGTTCGTTCGTCCGGTAAGACTCTCCAGATCGCGCCCCGGGCTGATCTCGAGCTTGTCACGAAAGCGAGATCGTAAGTTGTACACATTCGTCGTCTTCACGCTCGACATCAAGATTGGACAAAGCCAGCCCGAGCAGACGAACATGCTTCGCCTCCGCGTCCGTAGTGTCAAGCAAGGCGATTGCCACCTTCATGATCTCCTCAACATCTGTAATTGATTCCACCAGGGTGCGGCTGCGCGTTACTTGCTGGTAATCGGCATACTTCACCTTAAGCGTTAATGTGCGGCCACTCGTCCGACCTTTCTCGATTCTATTGTTGAGGGTTTCCGTAATTGCGGTTAATGCCGATAACATCGAATGCCTCTCGGTCAGATCGTGCGCGAAACTCTCTTCCGCTCCTATCGACTTGCGCATTCGATTGGGAGTCACAGGCCGGTGGTCCTGACCGCGGGCAATCTGAAAGTAGAAGCTGCCAACCTTACCAAAAGTTCTGATGAGATCGTTCTCCGACCAGCCTTTGAGATCCGCACCGACAAAAACTCCCAGTTTGTGAAATCGCTCGGCGGTTACCGGCCCTACACCATAGAACTTTTCAATTGCCAGCCGCTCAACAAATGACTCAGCGCCGTCAGGCGGAATGAGAAAAAGTCCGTTCGGTTTATTCACAGCGGAAGCAGTCTTAGCTAGGAACTTGTTGATTGAGACACCGGCTGATGCCGTTAACTTCGTCTCCTCTCTGATTCTCTCTTTAATCTCTTTGGCAATCAAAGTGGCAGACGGCAGCCCCATTTTATTGTTGGTTACATCCAGGTATGCTTCATCGAGCGCAAGCGGCTCGACTAGATCAGTATATTGATGAAAGATCTCCCTAATCTGCTCTGAAATTTCCTTGTAGACAGAGAATCGCGGCCGGACAAAAACGACCTGCGGGCATTTCTGCAATGCAGTTCTGGACGGCATTGCAGAAAATATGCCATATTGCCTTGCCTCATAACTGGCGGCTGCAACCACGCCGCGCTCATCCGGCGAACCGCCGACGACTACCGGTTTGCCTCGATAAGACTCGTTATCGCGCTGCTCCACTGATGCGTAGAAAGCATCCATGTCTACGTGAATGATCTTGCGCAATGTCTGATTCGCTGAATTCACGAACAGTCCCTGGTAGTGCAACCCAATCAGCCGTTCCATTTTACAGGACCATCGCAACCACTCATCTCTTCAATTTCGCCCCAAGAAGACGAGGAATGTCGGCATACACCGCTCGCACCGGACAGCTTGGAATGCGCTGCTACCATTTCTATTAAGCGATTTTCGGAAGGGAATCTCTGAGCATTCTGCTCGTGATAGAACATCTGTTATCATCAATCTCCTGGCCAGTTGTCAAATCAGTCCATTTGGTAGAACGACATGCGTTTGTTAGTAATCGGCGGTACTGTTTTTCTCGGGCGCCATCTCGTTTCACTTGCAGTATCAGCTGGTCATCAGGTCACAACGCTCAATCGTTTTACGCACGATCTGCCCGAGCAGGCAACGGTAGAACGACTGAGAGCAGACCGCGAAGTTAATTTAGGTGTTCTTTCCGGTCGAACCTTCGATGCAGTCATTGACACCTGTGCTTATCACCCAGAGACAGTTCGCCACTCGTTGAATGCTCTTTCCGGATCGGTCGGCACTTATGTTTTCATATCAACGGTCTCTGTTTACGGAGACTTTTCCAAAATCGGAATCTCTGAGAAAGATCCGATCAAATATACACAACCTGGTGAAGAAGGAGACTACGGAAGTCTCAAAGCTGACTGCGAAGGCGTTGTCACAGAATTGATGCCGGCGTGTTCCCTCATAATAAGACCAGGACTGATTGCCGGACCTTACGACCCAACCGATCGTTTTACTTACTGGCCGGCACGTTGTGCACGCGGCGGAAAGGTTGCCGTCCCCGACCGACAGGAGCGTTTGATTCAGTTTATCGACGTGCGCGATCTGGCATCATGGGTGATCAGCCTTGCAAATCAGCAAACCCGTGGCGTTTTCATTGCCACCGGTCCACAAGAAAGACTGTCGCTGGGAGACTTTCTTGACACCTGCCAGCAGACCGTGGGCAGGGACTCAGAATTCGTACGTATAGAGGATGCCATCCTGGAGAAGGCCGGAGTGACCCCTTGGACTGAGCTGCCCTTGTGGGTTCCCGCCGCGAAGCGCAGTCTCACCGGCGTGATGAGACTCGATCGCAGCAGAGCAGTCGCTGCCGGTCTGACATACAGACCAATCGCAACTACGATCGCTGACACCCTGGCTTGGGACAAGATGCGCGACCCATCCACTCCAAGATTGGCCGGACTGTCGGCAGATCGAGAAGCAGTATTGCTGCGTCAACCAAAGCTAGATCTTACTCCAGGCAAAGGACCGCTTCCAGGACTGGGCCTTAGATAGAGCGTTGAGCGAACCTGGCACCGCATGATTTCGGTTCTCAAAAGCATCCCAAGTTGACTGCAATTTCGGCTGGAAGTCGACAGTATTGCGTGAGCAAACAACGTTGTTACACTGTATTGCACACAGGAGAGTCTTACTCTTGTGCTGTTGACGAATGATTATCAAATGTAGTAAGCGAGTAAGAGAATGGCACCCTCCACATCAATTCAAGTTTTGTTAGTCACGGGCAATGACGAGGACAGGCTGAGCCTGCGCACGCTTGTTGCCGGTCTGCCGGGCATAGCGCTCGCGGACGAAGCCTCCAATGAGGTAGAGTCCTTGCGGAAGCTAAATTCCAAACATGTGGATGTCGTTCTGCTCGACTTGAGTTTGAAGAATCTGGACGGCGTTCGGCTGACTCAGTTAATTAGAAAATCACATCCAACCGTTCGGGTATTGATCTCCACCTCCTTCCGGCGCGCCACTGATATTTTTGCTGCGCTGGACGCTGGAGCAGATGGTTATGTGTTGAAGGGAAATAATGATGGCCTTGCAGTCGCTATTAGTAGCGTGAGGTTGGGTGCCGTCTGGCTTGATCCCGGGATCGCCACACAGGTGCTGGAAGTAGTGGAGTCGCAAGCAAGCTCTGGGAAGACACCAATGCGCACATTGCCGACAGGGCTATTTCCAATTCCACTATATCCGCACGAAAAGAACCTTTTGAACAAGGTGGCAACCAGCAACTGCGTTGATGGTGTCTGCATGGTTGATCCTGATTTCGTCATGAAATTACGGGGTTATGCGCCTAAATAGTCCCCTGTCCCGAAATCACACGGACCGTAGCCGGTCTGCGCATTCTCATAAGCACTGAGAACCCCCGGTTATCCACCGGGGTAGATCTAGGCATAACCCCCTGTGTTGGCCGGTTGGTCTGCCGTAGTCTGATTACAGACATTTGAAAACGGAGGCAACGCCGATGAGAGTCAGTTTCGAGCGGCCGGGTGGGCTCGCTCTAATCTCTGCGCTGGTTATAAGCGCGCTTGGAAATTCTGCGACGATCCTTTCTGCCGGTGCTCAGCAGATGGCAGCAACAGCCG
>CAZSNX010000456.1:1779-4176 GCA_964607945.1 uncultured Candidatus Obscuribacterales bacterium | reverse complement strand
TCCAAGCCCCTAACTGGCCGATACTTTCTTGCGGAATGCCGAGTGTCTTCGACTCATAAAAGTAGAGCGGAACTCCAAATGCCGGTGCAAAATTCCAGAACCAACCGAAAAGTCCCACCAACCAGAGCGAGGGGGTTTTCGCCGCCTGGACGAGCGAGTCAAGCGTCTCTCGCATCTTTTGCAAATCAACGTTAGAACGCTCCTCCTTGATCATGAGAGCGCTCAAAACAGATACGCAGACAACAGGAATCAAAGCCACAGCGGCGGCCGTATGCAACGCCATCAGCGGAGCAAGCTTCTGGCACAACACACCACCGGCAATGGCAGCTACCACATTGGCGCTGTAGTACCAAAGAGCTTGATCGCTAAAGTATTCTCTGGCTTTTCCATCGCTGCGCCCTTGCTCGGCTGCCAATCCGACCATCAATGCGGTCGACATCGACATGCCAACAGCGATCAGCAGGAGCGAACCAAGCACAACTTCCAATGTCCCGGCACAAGCCATTACACCAAAGGCTGCCGCAGTAAGTGCATTAGCCAGTACGACATAACTCTTGCGCCGGTATCCAAACAACGGGATGAAGTCGCATACCAAGCCAAACACAGGTTTGAGCACCCAGGGGAGCATCATTACAGCCAAGTAGGAAGAGATCTGAGCGGCATTTAAGTTCAAGCCGCTCATCATGAAGAACTGAATCGGCTGAGCAATCAACCCGAACTGAGTGGCCAGACCGTGCGAAAGATAAGCAATCGCAAAAAGAACCGCCAGCGTGCTGGCGTTCGATCCTTTTTTCTCCTGAGTTTTAGACTCTTCAGCTATTGCGGAGGACATTGCTCTTCCTTGCCACTGTTTCGCCAAAGACAATGCTTGCTTGTTTGTAAAACACGCCTGAAACAATACCGCAGGACCGCACTTACTTGCTGCAATTCCTTCTCATTTAGGCGACCGTCAGCCTCTCTGCGAGCACAAACTGCATATTTAACAGCGCTTGATTGTTACGCCGATCGTCTTTCGGCACGCCGCTAATCACCGCTCGCTCTGCTTCGCGAAGCAAGATTGATAGTTATTGATAACAATTCTCAATAGGCTGTCACGCTCTCCTACCCCATAACAACCCCCGCATTATCAACGAACGGTGCGCCTGAGATAGATTCGCCTAATTAGCCAGATGCCAAGCACCAAATAATCTGGAATTGGTATTCTCCGCCGCTGATTTCCTACCTTAAGGTGTCCAATTTCATTCACGAACTCTCGGGAGAAAAATCCCACCTGATTTGATGATCCTACGAAGCCAGCAACCATCCGCATCCTGACTCGGGTTGTAGGGTTTGTTGTTGCTTCGCCGCCACGATCGAAGACCTTGCTTAGCAGGTCAATTCTGATGAGGAGCCGGCCATGTCCGAGACTAAATGCAAACTGTTGGTATGCACGCGCGGTAAGAAGTGCCCGAAGCGCGGAAGCGAAGAACTAGCAAAGTCCTTGCGCAAGGAGGTCGATCGCCAGGGCTTGCAAGATCGAATCAAGGTCAAGGACTCCGATTGCCTGAAACTGTGCAAGACCGGTCCATCCATGATGGTGCTGCCGGAGGAGGTCTGCTACGGAAATGTCTCCACTTCCGACTGTCAAGAGATCGTCTCTTGCCACGCGGAAGGAGATGATGCGAGCGTCGATCGCCTGGCAGTGAAGAGTCGCAAGAAGAAGAAGAAAAAGAAGAAGTGAGTCGAGTTCGACTTCCTTCAAAGCTGCTTGGACAGCTTGAATCATCGTGGCCGCCTCGAATTTTTCGGCGGTCTTTCCTCTCATTCTTCGGGAAAGGAACGAAACTATGAACAAGAAGAACGTGCTCATTCTGGGCAAAGGCGTCAGCGGACTCACGACCGCTCTCCAACTCCTGCGTGCGGGGCACCGGGTGACCATTTGGTCGAAGGAGCCTGTCGGACAGCATCCCAACACCTCGCTCAACGCCTATGCCATGTGGGTGCCAGTCACGATCGCCGCCGACGCGCGCGTCGAACGCTGGACTGATGAGACTTTCATCGAGCTCGAGAAGTTGTCTCACCACCCGGGCACCGGCGTCGTCATGCGGCAGATCGTCGTGCTGAAGCAGCACTACGATGAGCCCTGGTACGCCGGTAAATTTGCCGGGTTCCGCCATGCTCGTCCGGAAGAACTCTCCAGCCAGTACAAAGACGGCAACGTGCTGGACTCAGCGCCGGTGATCGACCCGGCCGTCTACCTTCCCTGGCTGGAGACGCAAGTGCTCGCGGCCGGCGGGCTCTTCGAACAGAAGACGGTCAAGCAGCTCAGTGACTGCCCGCCCGAATACTCGGTAGTCGTCAACTGTGCCGGACTCGGCGCCCGGGAGCTTGCCAACGACAAGACCTTGTTCCCTGAGC
>CAZSNX010000456.1:0-1769 GCA_964607945.1 uncultured Candidatus Obscuribacterales bacterium | reverse complement strand
TTCAGGTCGTCACCATCAAGCCGAACGGCTTCGACAAGGTCGTAATCGACGACGACGGTCCCAACAAGCGCGCGTGCATCGTGCCGCACGCCGGCTACATCAAAATCGGGGCGTACTTCGACGGCAACAACGAAGAGTTGCTGGTAGACGACAGTGTCACCAAGGACATTCTTGAGCGCTGCCGAAAGATGGTGCCGGGCTTCAAGGCCGATCCGGAAGACGTGTTGAGCGTCGTTCGCGCGGTGCGCCCGGAGCGTCCGCTGACTCGAGTCGAAGTGGACCAGCAGGCCAGCAACAACGGACGGACGATCGTCCACTGTTATGGCCACGACGGCATGGGATACCTGTCATCTTGGGGCATCGCCGCCGAGATCGCCAGCTACCTTGCTTGACCTAGTTCTTGACTGCGTCCTGCTTGCATCGAACGTTCCAGGGGCCTGCTGATGCAGCTCCCATTTTGATTCGAGGAGAACACCATGAACTCATCGATGGACCTGTTCATCCTGTGGACAGCACTGCTGCTCGGTCTACGGCACAGCCTGGACGTCGATCACCTGGCCGCAATCGCTGATATCGCCGGCGCCCAAACGACGCGCAAAAGCGCGTTTTGGGGATGCACGGCCTACGCGCTGGGCCATGCAGGCATCGTGCTGATACTGGGCAGCGCGGCTTTGCTGCTTGGTCTTCAAATTCCGGCTCAGTTTGGCGCAGTCATGGAGAAAGTCGTCGGCGTGACGCTCCTACTCCTGGCCGGCGCTATCCTGTTGTCGGCCCTGCGATTCAAGCAGCACGGCAAGCTGGTCAGCCGTTGGCGCATCCTTCACGACCTCGCCCACAAACTCTCGAGCATGTTGAAAGGCAAATCGGACTCAGCGCAGCCAGCTGAAGCGCAGGATGGCTTGAGCTTTTCCGGCTGCCTGATGATCGGCGTTCTGCACGGCGTGGGCGTCGAATCACCAACGCAAATCTTAGCGCTGGGATCGGCAATGGCGCTCGGCAGCCCAACTGTTGGATTGCTTTTGATCGGACTATTTACAGGCGGAATGATCGTCTCCAACATGGCGGTAGCCACTTTGGCTATCTACGGCTTCCAAAGCGCCCGCCAACGCCAGATTGTCTTTCTGGTGCTCAGCTTGATCTCCGCCGCCTTCAGCGCCGTGATCGGCATCACGCTCCTTTCGGCATAAAAGGGCGGCGCCAAATGGTGCTGCTTCGGCTCTACTGCTAAAGCACTGCTCGGCAAATTAGCTGGAAGAGCTTAGAGTCCCAAGAAAATCAAACAGGAGAAGAGCGAGCAACCAGCTGAAACTGGCTTGACTCGCTCTTCTCCTGTTTCTAATTTTTGAAAATCTTACTATAACCGGTCATAGCTCAATCGTGAACAGTAAGTATTCAGCCGACGAGATCTTAACCAGCCACCACTCCGCTTAAAGCGAGAAGGGAGACGACATGCGTCTCCCTTTCAAAGTTCTGGATTTACTGGCAACCATCATTCCAGCTGGTTTAGCCGATATCAATGTGCAGACGATTCGCACACAACATCAATTCACACGCCAATCCTATTCGCCGCGAATCACGCAGATTGCGGTTGGACGCTTCACTCTCAGCGCCATTGACTCGTAGACTCTGAAGCGATAATTCATATCCACCGGTCCAAGATAGGCAATCTGCAGATCTTCAGCGACGGCGATATCGAAGTTTTGCACACCAGTCGAGATCACGGCAGCAGTCCCTTCGGGAATCTGCGGACTCCACATTATCCCGTCCGC
>CAZSNX010000455.1:0-4179 GCA_964607945.1 uncultured Candidatus Obscuribacterales bacterium | reverse complement strand
TCCGGTGCCTTCTCGGTTGTCGGACGCACTGCTCCTGTTTGATCCTTAAGTCGTTGCCGTTCGGCGTCCACTGCGGCCATTTGTTGCCTTTCCAGCATTTGGCGCTCGGTCTTTTCTGCTGCAGACTGCTGTTTTCGCTCGGCGGCATCTGCGAGCAATTCTGTGCGTAGGCGCGCGGCGTCCTCTGTTCCCATCCGCTCGAGGTGATTGGCTGCTCGCTCAAGCAATTGAGTCTTTTGACTTTCGCTGGCATTTTTCAGCAAGCCATCGAACACTTCCCTACCGTTGATCTCACCTTTAGCTCCACGCTCTGCGACAGACCGGGCAAGTTCATTTAGTTCGGAGCGGGCTGACGCCGGTGCCCCATAGCTTGCCAACGTATTGATCGCTTCGAGCGAAAGCTTAGGATCGGCAGCTGCTTTCGAGCGGGCGAGATCTTGCAGCGACTCCAGATGCTGAATATCACCAAGCTTCTTAGCTGTTTGCAGAGCTTCGTTTGCCACTCCGGAATCGGGCGATTGTTTGGCAATCTCGATCAGATCGTGGGCGTGAGCCGGATCGATGAAGCGATCCGGATGCGATTGACGCTCGGATTCCAGGAGTTTCCCAGCTGTTCGCAACGCTTCAGTAGCGACTTCCGAGTGTTCCGGTTTATTGAGAGTCTTAACTAGCTCGATCAGTTGCTTGCCTTCAGTGGCACCACCGGTTCTGGCCAATTCGTTTAGCGCCTCTTTCGCGCCAGTATTAGTAAATTTGTCGCTGTTGACATTGAGGCGCTCGTCTGACGGCAGTTTCTTCGCTGCCTCAAACTTAGCTTGTTCGATGGCGAGCGCTTGTTGACGTTCGGCGAGCTGAACTTTCTGTCGGTCGGCGATCTCTTGAGCTGCGCGTTCCGCGCGAATGGCAGCAACTTGTTCGCGCGCTGCTTGGGCCATCCTTTCTGCGCGTTGCGTCAATTCGGCTCGTGCTTCATGCGCTGCCGGAGTGTTGGAGTCAGCAATGCTCTTGAGCGTGTTGGTTGGAACTTCTCTTGGTCTGCCGCTGGAATCAAGCTCGCCGGCTCGATGCGATTTCTTGAGATCCTGCATTACTTCTTTGGCGATTGCTGGATCATTTACTGATTTAGCTAGTTCGATCAAATGCGTGCGGGCGTTGAAGTGCCCACCGACGGCATCAGCTGCTCGCGTCGCTTCCAAGGACAGTTTGGGATCATTTGCAGACTTGGCTTTGGCAAGTTCCAGCATCTGTTCGAGATGACCGATGTCGCCGGCTTGGCGTCCTGCTTTGATTGCTTCCAGCGCGATATCGGCATGCTTCGTGCTGTTGGCAAGCTCGATCATCGCTTTGGCTACAGCCGGTTCTCTAACTAGATTGGGGCTGATGCGCTCACGCTCGCCAATCTTGCCGGCTGCTTTCAGTGATTCGATTGCCAGCTCTTTCATTTCTGGATGCTTGGCAATGTCTATAGACCTTGCCAACTCAACCAGCTGTTGGGCGTGAGTTGAGTTGCCGCTTTCGGCCAATTCCCTGGCAGCCTTAGTAGCGACGTCACGGTTGAAGTCCGGATGAGCGGTGTCGAGTCGAGAGTCAAGCGGTGGCTTGCTGGCTGCTTCGAACCGTGCTTTCTCGGCTGCGGCTTCCTGCGCTCTCAATGCTGACTCGGCTCTTTCACGCTGAGCTGTCTCTCGCTCGCTGCGTTCTCTGGCAGCGCGCTCTTCGTTTATTCTTGTTCTTTCTGCCTTGACCTCGGCGGCCTGCCGCTCTGCTCTTTGCGCGAGTTCGCTGCGCGCTTCGGCAGCGGCCGGTGTTTTGGACTCAGCAATCTTTTCTAGTGTGCTTGCCGGAATCTCTCTTGGGTGTCCGCTGGAACCAAGCTCTCCCACTTTGTGAGAGTTGCGCAGCTCTTGCATTATCTCGGCAGACAGCGCCTTGTCCGTTACCGAAGTCGCCAGTTTGGTCAACTCAGTACGCGCCGTCATGGTTGCGCCGACGCTGTCGGCTGCGCGAATCGCTTCCAGAGCCAGTGCCGGATCGCTGCCTGATTTCTGCCTGGCCAGTGCAATCATCTGTTCGAAGTTGCCGATGTCTCCTGCTTTCTTGGCCGCTCTGATTGCTTCGTGCGCCAACTCGGGATGATTGGTCGAGCTTGCAAGTTCAATCAACTTCTGGGCGACCGCCGGGTCTTTGCTCAATCTCGGACTGGTGCGATCGTGCTCGCCAATCTTACCGGCGGCGCGAAGCGACTCGATCGCTAACTCTTTCAGCTCAGGGTGCTTGACTGGGTCAATTGATTTAGCTAAGTCAACAAGTTGGTGAGCGTTCTCGACTTTACCGGTTTCTCCTAACTCGCGGGCTGCTCTCACAGCTTCTTCCGGTCTGAACTCCGGTCGGGAACGATCCAGCCTGGCATCGAGCGGCGGTTTTTCGGCAGCTTCAATCCTGGCTCGTTCTTCTGCCTCAGCTAACCGGCGCGCTTCTGTTTCGACGCGCTGGCGTTCTTTCGTTTCGCGTTCGGCTCTTTGTCTTTCCGCTCGCTCTTCTTTGAGGCGGGCAGCCTCTACTCTTGCTTCGGCCACCATCTTTTCCGATCTTTGCGTGAGTTCAGCTCTCGCTTCAGCAGCCGCTGGAGTGTTAGAAGCAGCCAGTTTTTCCAGGGTGCTGGTCGGAACTTCTCTCGCGGCACCCGATGAGCTCGGCTCTCCTTCTCGATAGGACTTGCGAATCTCCTGCATGATTTCGCGGGAGAGAGCAGGGTCGGTAACGGTCTTGGCCAATTCGATTAATTGAGTGCGAGCATTCATGTGCCCACCCATGCTATCGACGGCGCGAATGGCTTCCAGCGCGACGCGAGGATCGCTGGCAGTCTTGGCTATCTCAAGAAGGTGCGGTAAGTTTTGGAAGTCTCCATGATGTGAAGAATCGATTGCGCCTCTGGGTGTTTGGGCGGCTGGCTCTTGTGATGTCCGTACGGCCGGCGATTGGCGGTGGGGAGCGGTCATGTTGTCGCGTATGGATTCCATATGATCCATAAGCGCCTGTCTTGCCTGCTCTCTGTTAAATCCTTCTCCAATGGCGTGACCGGCTGCATCTTTTGGTGCATTTAGCCAGGCTTCATTGTGTTTCGCAACTGCATCCGGCAACTTCCCGCCAAAGAGATCGGCGCGGATCTGGGCTGATTCAGGTCCATTCAAGCTGGCGAGCAGGGTGTCGATTGCATGGGGACTCTTAGCGTCACTTAGTTTGTCTACTTCCGATTTCAGCCGCTCACGCTGCTTCTCCATTTCTACCAGGCGGTCGGAGCGTCGCTGCGCCTCTTCGCTCGCCGGGCGCCTGCTGCTTGCTTGCTCTCTAGTCGGATTCAGTTCGCGGGCGGCAAACGGCTCAAACACTTCTCGTTTCAATGTGTTGTAGAGCCCTTCGAAATGCTGCATCATTTGGGCTCGTTCTGGCTGGTATCGGCCGGTTGTCATTGCCACTAATTGCTGATAGGACATCTGACCGCCCAGCTTTTGATCGAGCTGGTGAAGCGCATTCATCTCCGCAAACATTTCAGGGAATGAGAGCAGATAAGAGTTCATGTCTTGTTTGGCGCTAATAGGATTGCCGTCATGCAGAGTGGCTCTCAATTTCTGTCCGTCTTTATGTGCGGCCAGAGCGCTATCCACAGAACTCAACTCGCCGCTTAAGGCGCGATTGAGATCTTGCCTGTAGGAGTCCATCACTCGGCCTTTCGCATCAGCCGGCATCTTGTCGTAAAAAACATTTTGCTTGTTGTGCCCGATCTCATGCCTGTAGTAGAAGGCGAGTACTTCTTGGGCGCCAGCGGAGTAATTGAGCGCATTCATCTCTATGCGGAAGTTTTTGGACCCGTGCTGCCCGCCACGATCTACGGAAGGATCGTTTAAGACAACCAGTCTGTATGGCTTGTTGGCGTTGTTTTGCAATTCGTTGAGCAGAACGTCGACAGCTTCTTTGGATACATGCCTGGCATGGTCGCCCTGCTTGCGAATCTCCAGCGGAATGTTGTCGGTCGCCGAAAAGGCATTTGGCCCGACATCTCGCACCAAATATGGTGAATGCTCCAAGGTCGGGGCGACATACCCGCGCATTTCACCTGCTCCAATTTCATATAGGTGCTTTTTCGACAGTGACTCGGCCATCTTTTCAGCAATCGGCCTC
>CAZSNX010000454.1:0-4183 GCA_964607945.1 uncultured Candidatus Obscuribacterales bacterium | reverse complement strand
CAATGCTGCCGGTGTTGAGATAATGTCTCCGCATATTTATGGCTTGCGCGATAGCAATTCTGCTGCGCTGCCGCCGAAGTGTATGCCGGCAGGTTACTCGGCGCCAGCATTTCGTGCTTCGATTGTCGAGGAAACGTAGTGGCTGATCTGGTGTTGGGGCTTGGGGTTGTGGCTAAAGTGCTGATCGTAGAAGATGATCCGGTCAATCTGGCGAACGTCAGACATTGGCTCGAACACGAGAGTTATTTCGTAGAGACGGCTGTTGACGGTGATACCGCAATCTCGTTGTTGCGCGTTTACAGCTATGACGTTATTGTGCTTGACTGGGATCTTCCCAAGATTAGCGGATTGGAGGTATTGCGCACCTATCGTCAATCCGGGGGAATGACACCGGTGCTGATGTTGACAGGCAAGACTCAGATGACGGAGAAGGAAACAGGTTTGGACAGCGGTGCTGATGATTATCTTACCAAGCCGTTCGAAATGAGAGAGTTGACTGCCCGGCTACGCTCTCTTTTGCGTCGAGCTGCACGGACTGCCGACAATTTCTTGCAATGCGGAGGGCTAATCTTGGAGCCGCGCACCAGGCGGGTAACCTGCGGAGAGATGGATCTCAATTTACTTCCTAAAGAGTTCGCCCTGCTCGAATTCTTGATGCGACATCCGGATGAGTCCTTTACCGGAGAAGCGCTCTTAAATAGGGTGTGGACCTCGGAGTCTGCGGCATCGCTCAATACAGTGAAATCATTTGTCTATCTCCTGCGCAAGAAACTAGCAGCAGCCGGCAAGTCCGATCTACTCCAAACTGTGCCAGGTGAGGGCTACAAACTTGTCAGCGCCGCTGCTAAGGCGAAATAGGCTGCGATTGGACTGACTCTTCGGTGGGAATATGATCAGACAGCAACCAGGCGCTGCTGGCATGAATCAGTATCTCAATTGACCTCTTCACCGTTAAGTGATCGGAGTTGCGTATGTCTGAGAATTCGGGTGCGGTGCCACCGGAAGTACCTAAGTCGCCTCCGGCGTCCGTCGGTGAAGGCGAGGCGCAGTTTAATCAAGAAGGTGGCGACGCGGCAAAGATTGCCGGCGAGAAGGCAGATTTTTGCAGCAGCCAGGCCAGTCAACCGGATGAGGATATCGAAGGACGCAAGAAGAAGCTTGGTGGATTTGTGCTTAGAACTTTGCTTGATCCTGATGCGATGATGAAGGTGTTCAAAACGGCTTCGAAAGGAAAGGAAGCTAAGTTGAAGGAGTTGTCGCAGGCGCCTGGTGAATTTAAACCAAAGAAAGTGGTCGAGCAGTTTCGTCCTGCAAGCTCTTGCGGTCAAAACTGGAACAAGCTGTCCGGCACCGACAAAATTCGCTTTTGCGAAGAATGCAAACTGCAAGTCTACAACTTTAAGGATATGGATGATGAAGAGGCAGCCTCTGCAGTCTTTCAGCGAGAAGCAATCAATGGCGCTACCTTGTATCGCCGGCGTGATGGAACATTTTTGACGCAAGATTGTCCGGTTGGGGCAAAGCGAAAACGAGTCATGGTGATTGCTGCGACAATTGGAGCGCTGGTCCTGGTCGGATCTTTCGTCTTGGTGTCATCTATGCCGCCGCCGGAAGAGCAGCCCTCTGTGCAATCTCCGGATGCGGTTGCACCCGAATCCAAAGGCGGAGCTGAACCCGCAACTGAATCAACTAGTGCCGAAAGTACCAGAGTTTCCACAATAGACGATCGAACCGTAAACAATCAAGTTCTGCCGAATCAAGAACCAGACCAGGATTTGATCGAGGCGGAGCAAGAGCGCAAGATGTACGAACAGATGGTGAAGCCTCCCCAATCTGATGGTCCTTCTACTTCGCGCATGGATCAGATTTACAGGCAATGGTCCTACGAGCATCAAGCAAGCGCATCTCAGTGATCCATTTTGCGTGCAAGCAAGGTCGAAGAAGCGAGTCTGGCTTCGCTCCAGTGTAATCGGTTAAGGACGAGGGACTGCGTTCGATTCCGTCCGCACGATTGGAGTGCTGCCCGGAATTGGAATCGTCAGTTTCAGGCTGAAGTCCACCGGTGACAGGGCTCCGATCACTGCCTTGTGCTGCTTTGCCTGCTGCATTAGCGCAATTCCGGGCTCGGTGTTCCCGATTGGAGCGTCAAGGGAGAGCTTCTTGGTGAATCTACCGTATGCCGGAACTCTGATACCATTTATGGTGGCAACCATCGGTGCCCGGTCGTTGTCCAGCGTCGCCACCGCCGTGTCAGCCAGCGTTACTGAAAATGGCAGAATATTGCCGTTTCCGGCGAGCCGCACATTGCGCACGGTGATGCTTACTTTCACCATGCCGGGAAGTTGTTGCGCCTTAACAGAGACATTCTTGCCTGTCGGAAATCCCATCTCGCCGAGAGCCTTATCGACCAGGAGTTTGGTTTGCTGGGAAAGCCGGTCATCAGTCAGATTGGGTGTGACGACTCCTTGCCAGGAACCAAGGCTGGCTGCGTAGCCGGCGGCATGATCTGCAAGCATCCCGATTTTATTTTGGTAATAAGACAGGAGCCCGATGTTTATGAACAAAACAATCCCCAGAACAATCACTGAGAACATCAGGACTAATCCCATTACCCCCTCGACCATGCCAACTCCGCTTTCTCTGCGTGACAGTTTTGATCCAGCACGCTCTTGCATCTTGCCTGTTGACTGGGCGCGGGGCGTTTTGATGTTGGTTGCAGTCGGTGTATTCATAAATGGACATCCTGGAGTTCTGTCAGTAAGGCAGGTCATTACTCGAAAGTTAGATTTGCGGCGCCAGATCATCAAAGACGAAGTTGGCAGAAGGAGTACCAGCAGCCGGTTTCAAATTGCTGTAGCTGGGCAATCGGAAGTCTTGCTCGATGCCTGCCGGAAAGGCAAATACTCGAAAGCTGAGATTACTGGGGGGCACTTTACAGGGAAGAACTGTGGAAACTGTCTCGGACATAGATACCTTTTCTGGGAAAATTCCAGGGATCGGGATCGGTACTTTCAAGTTGTCGATCCGGAAGGTAATATGAATTGTCTCAGCCCTAGATTTATCAGTGTCCATCTCGAACGCTTGCGCGGGCGGAAGACCCAGTGACTTAAGGCTTTCATCGACGAAGATTCTCATGTCTTCCTTCTGTGCAGCAATGGTTGCTTTTTGTAGTTTCGTATGAAATGCGCCAGGATTTTGTCTGGCAGCCTTAGTGACTGCGGCATTGGAAATGATGCCAATCTTTTGCTTGAAGTGCACTATTGCTACTACGTCCAGCAAGAATATTGCACATACTAGTAGTCCGAAAATCACCATTATGATGCCCAGTACTCCCTCGATCAAAATGCTTCCGGTGCTGGTGCGTGTCTGGCTAACGGTGCAGCTCTGCGCCGGCTTCTTACGGTTGCTCTTGTGTGCGGTGTTTCTTGCAGGGATATTCATGACCGATTCTCGCAGGCTGTAGAGAAGGGATAACTGGCAGCTAACGTCCGACGTTATAACAAGCTGGGAAAAAGCCCCAGGTTGGCATAATGGACTCGCTCTTGTTGCGAATTTTGGGAGCCTTCTTAATACTTGGCGGTACAGCTAATAGAAAGTTTGGTTGAGGCCCGCTCTCGAATGCTCCTTCCAAGCCCGGAAATCCCAGCGCAAATCTGAAATCCGTAGCCGGAATCGCAATCATAGTCCGGTTGTTCATGGACAATCTCAAAACGGCCGGAGCCAGATCTTCGTCAAACCGCTTGCTGGCGGACACTTGCAAATTTAAAAATGACGGCAGAATGCTTCCGCGGGGTAACGCCAATCCCTTAACTACAACTTTTACAGTCGCTTGTTCGTCATCGGCCGTTACTTCAACGCTGTCGGCAGCTGGCAGCCCCATCGCGCTCAGAAGATTGTTAACTACCGGTACCGCCTTTTCGGCAGCTTCGTCAACCGTCACGAGTCGAGCGACTGTTTTGCTTGTCGGAATCGTTCTTGGTGCTCCGGCCCAATAGAGTTCTCCGGCGGCGATTTGAGCTCCCTGGCGGGCAACGAACTCAATTCTGTCTCTGTAATAGCCGGCAATGCCAATGTGAGTGATTAGAGATACGCCGACCACAATTATGCTTACGACTACGAGCAATCCGGCCACAGCCATAATCAGAGCTCCACCAGATTCTTTGCGGCCGACCCGTTGCCTAAA
>CAZSNX010000453.1:0-4189 GCA_964607945.1 uncultured Candidatus Obscuribacterales bacterium | reverse complement strand
ACTCGCCGGAAGCGTAGAATCGATTGCCGCGCGCAACCAAATCGGCCGGCGAGCTGTTGCGGCGTTCGATTGCGTCGTCAAGGCGTGCTTGGCAAGTCTTGAAATTGGGATCGAGCCCGAGAGCTGTGACAAATTCGGAGATAGCACCATCCAGGTCGCCTTTCTCATCGAGCAGCAAGATGCCTAACTGCATATGGGCATCGGCACAATCAGCCTTCAGTGCAAGCCCCTTTCGGTATTGATCGATTGCACCATCGCTCTCGCCTCGGAAGCGGAGATCGACTGCATTTTGAAAATGCTTCTCGGCCGTTGCCGCATGACAGGGAACGCCCGGCTGCAAAATAAGCTGGGTCAATGCGAGAGCAACGCATAGAGTCAAGTGCTTCGGCACTTTCAATTCATCCAATCCAACTAACGCCACCTTCCTCAATTTTAGCCCGAAAGTCGGCAGGCACAGACAACTGTAAACTGCTATCCCCCAAGCATTTCGCCAAGATCTGCCTAGAAGTCAGCATTGCCGGGAGTGCGCGGAAACGGTATTACATCTCTGATGTTACCCATACCAGTTACAAACTGCACCGTTCGCTCCAAACCCAACCCGAAGCCGGCATGAGGCACGGTTCCAAACCGGCGCAGATCCAAATACCACCAGTACTCTTCCGGACTCAAATCTTGCTCGCGCATGCGCCGTTCGAGAATGTCCAAACGCTCCTCGCGCTGGCTGCCCCCGATAATTTCACCAATCTTGGGAACCAATACATCCATCGCCCGGACGGTCTTTTCATCATCGTTCAAACGCATGTAAAAGGCTTTTATTTTGCTCGGATAATCAGTCAAGATTACCGGCTTGCGGAACTTCTTCTCAGTCAGGTAGCGTTCGTGCTCCGATTGCAAATCGACTCCCCAGGACACTGGAAATTCAAAGGTCTCGCCTGAATTCTCCAAGATCTTCACTGCTTCGGTATATGGCAAGCGCACGAACTCGCTGCTGACAATGCCCGTGAGCGTCTCGATCACGGTGTTGTCTATCCGCTCGTTGAAGAACTCCATGTCGGGCCCACAATTTGCAAGGACATCCGAAAAGACCGTCTTCAAGAATTCTTCGGCAAGATCCATATTGCCTTCGAGATCGCAAAATGCCATCTCAGGTTCAATCATCCAGAATTCCGCCAGGTGCCTGGAGGTATTCGAGTTCTCAGCGCGGAAAGTCGGTCCGAATGTATAGATGTTGCTCAGCGCAGTGGCATAGCATTCGCCCTCGAGCTGGCCGCTGACGGTTAAATTGGTAGGCTTGCCGAAAAAATCTTGCGCGAAATCAATCTCCGCGGCATTTCCTTCACGCTTAGGTGGGTTGCCGAGCTCGAGAGTCGTGACCCGAAACATCTGACCAGCGCCTTCGCAATCGCTGGCGGTGATGATCGGAGTATGCACGTATAGAAAGCCTCTCGACTGAAAGAAGTTGTGAATCGATCGGCAAATCTCGTTGCGCACTCTTGCCACTGCTCCAAAAGTATTGGTGCGTGGGCGCAGATGCGCGATAGTCCGCAAAAATTCAAAGGAAGTACCTTTCTTCTGCAACGGATATTCAGCCGGGTCTGCATAACCGAAGATTCGCACTGACTCAGCCTTGACCTCGGTGGTCTGCCCTTTTCCGGGAGACTTCACAACCTCGCCGACTATTTCAACTGAACTGCCGATCGTCGTCTTGAGAATTTCACTTTCATAATTGGCAAGGCTGGATTCAGCCAAGACTTGAACGTTCTTCATGGTCGAGCCATCGTTGATTTCCAGGAAGGAGAACCCGCCTTTGGAATCACGGCGAGTTCTTACCCAGCCACAAAGCCTTACTTTCTTTCCGACATTTTCCTCGCGGAGCGCTTCGACTACTTTGGTGCGGTTCATCTGTTTCATCTCTAGCATGGCTGTAATTTCTCTATCCTCTCGCTAACTATGGTGAAAAGGCCAATCGCCTCAACGCTTACGCACGATTGAAACACCGTCTCGAATCGGCAGCATGACGCATGTAACACGCGAATCGGTGGCGATTTTGTCGTTCAATTTCGCGATCGCCTTCGGATTTTCTTCTTTAGGGTCGAGCACCGCTCCGCCGTACAAAACATTGTCGAGGACTATCAATCCACCGGCTCTCACCAGCGGCAGGGCTGCTTCGTAATAGTTTGGATAGTTGACCTTATCGGCATCGATAAACACCAAGTCGAACGGTCCGCTTAATTGTTTGATCGAATCAAGAGCCGGTCCTTCCATAACCGTAATCTTCTTGCCATGCGGACTTTGACCGAAGTACTTTCGTGCCACGGCGATGGTATTGGGGTCGATCTCACAGGTAACGAGCTCACCATCATCCGGCAGCGCCTCGGCCATCGACAGCGCAGAATAACCAGTAAACATACCGATCTCCAGCACCCGCTTGCCGCCTGTCAGTTGCACCAACAACTTGAGAAGTCGCCCTTCCAGCGCTCCGCAAAGCATGATCGCCATCGGTACGGATTCATTCGTTTCGCGCTCCAATGCCTCCAAAACAGCCGGTACCGGCTCGGACTTAGCAACGGCGTACAGATCGATTTCGGGCTTGGTCAGCGTCAACATCAATTCTTCTCCCTCTTGCCAGCTCATGATTTATATCAGAAATCACCTCGGCGAATCCTCTTAAATGTAATACACTCATGCCTGCATCATTTGGTAGTAATATCCGATTTGTGAGCCATAATCAGATGCTTGCGCTTTCTACAGCCCCTCCATCAAGCGTTATGAACCCTCTGCGCGCAGACCATATCAGTCCGTTGGACATGTTTAAGATCGGTGTCGGACCATCCAGTTCGCATACCGTCGGTCCAATGATTGCCGCTCTGGAGTTTCGCAAGCAAGTGCTTGCGTCCGGCAAGTTGAAAGCCGGTGGCAACCTGCGATTTCAAGTAGAGCTCTATGGCAGCCTCTCGGCAACCGGCAAGGGCCACCGCACCGATGGTGCCGTTTGCGCCGGGCTTAGCGGGCACCATCCCAGAGCATCCGCGCCAGGCGTCATCTGGTCTGTCATGCCCGACCTTGCTCAAGGCCCGCAGTTAGATTTGGATGGCTCGGTCGTCAAGTTTCAGCCTGAAGAAGACATCGGCTGGCTGGGCTGGCTGCTCGACAACAACGGGCTACCGCATCCCAACACGATGCGCTTTCGGCTATGGCAGTCGGACAGTTTGTTGTGCGAAGAGATCATCTTGTCGGTGGGTGGCGGCTTCGTAGAAAGATTAGAAGCTCAGACCGGGCTGCGGCAAGCCGCCCACGATCGCGATGCCGGCATCGCTGTGCCCTATCCCTACAATTCAGCGGCAGAGCTGGTCGAGCTCTGCGCCCGCAACCGACTTGAACCCTGGCAGATTGTTGTTGCCAATGAAAGCGCCCGCGGCAATACCGAATCAGATTTGCGGGCTGGTCTGACTGCCGTTTTGGAAGTAATGGAAAGCTCGATCGAACGCGGACTCACCACCGACGGCATTTTGCCTGGCGGGCTGAATGTCAGACGGCGAGCCAAGAGCTTGTATCAACAGATGTTGTCCGGTAAGTCGCCGGCCTGGGCCGGCAACGATCTGAGACCGTCAGTCTTTGCCATGGCTGTTAACGAAGAGAATGCCGCCGGCGGTCGCGTAGTGACGGCGCCCACCAACGGGTCATCTGGAATTATCCCGGCAGTCTGGCGATATCTGCGCGAAACACAAGAGCTGAGCCACGATACCCTCATTAATGGATTAATTACAGCCTCGATTATCGGAGCGCTCGTGAAAGTACATGCTTCTATCTCGGGAGCAGAGGTGGGCTGCCAGGGTGAAGTTGGCACTTCGTGCGCAATGGCGGCGGGCGGCGCTACCGCCATGTTGAAGGGCAGTCCGGAGCAGATCGAGCAAGCTGCCGAAATCGGCATCGAGCATCACCTTGGTATGACCTGTGATCCGATTATGGGGTTGGTTCAAGTTCCTTGCATCGAGCGCAACGCCATGGGAGCAGTCAAAGCTCTCAATGCAGCAGCGCTCTCGCTGGCATCGGATGGTCAGCATTTGGTGAGCCTTGACCGGGCCTTGCAAGTGATGAAAGAGACCGGTTTGGATATGAACCAAAAGTACAAAGAGACTTCCACAGGCGGTCTAGCTCTCGGTTAGAAAATAATTGACAGCAAAACATG
>CAZSNX010000452.1:0-4198 GCA_964607945.1 uncultured Candidatus Obscuribacterales bacterium | reverse complement strand
AACGGCAATCCAGTGAATTTAGAGGCCAGACCCACTCAGGAAGAAGCAATTGTGTACGCCTCCGAGCAGGCAGGCGACGGTGCCAATCTGATTGCTGAAGTCTCTCACGAGTTGCGTTTGCCGATTGCCAATTTGAAGCTCTTGGTCGAGACGCTGCTCGACGGCGCATCTGATGATCCGGAGCTGCTCAAGCGGATGCTTACCAGGGCTCATCAAGAAGTGGAGCGCCTGCAGCATCTGGTAGTCAACCTGCTTTCGGCCGAGCAGGTTGGCTGCTCTTTGCGCGAACTCAAGCGAGACTGGGTCTCACTGGAGGAGCGTGCCGGCTATTGTGTGGACTCCCTCCGGTCGAAAGCGCAGGACAAAGCGGTGACGGTCAAGCTGGAGATCGAATCGGGAGCGGCTGTTTACGCTAATCTCGAGCAGCTGGATCAGGTCTTGTTGAACCTGGTTGAGAATGCCATCAAGTTCACCAATGCGGGCGGCCACGTGATTATCAAGTCCGGACCGCCCGTGGGCGCTTTTTCGGTGCAAGACACTGGCATCGGCATGGCGGCCTCCGAGATTCCCAAAATCTTTCAACGTTTTTACCGGATAGACAGAGCTCAGTCCCGGGGCAGCACCGGGCTAGGGCTGTCGATCGTCAAGCATATCGTGGATCTGCACGGTGCTAAGATCAACGTTCTCTCTGAAGAAGGGAGCGGATCGACTTTCCAGTTGGAATTCCCGGGACCAGGTCGAGCTGAATGAGAGGCTGTCAACAGTGAGCAAGGCTCTGAAACGTGTGATGCTGGTGGACGATGATTCGACAATCATCGAAACGCTTGAATACAATTTGAAACGTCACGGCTTTGAGACCGTCAGTTTCAACAATGGGCAGTCTGCGCTGGCTAAGTTGGATCAGTTGTTGCCCAGTCTAATCATTCTCGACTGGATGCTGCCTGATATGCAGGGACCGGACATTTGCAAATTGATTCGCTTGCGCAATGTCGAGACTCCGATACTGATGTTGACCGGAAGAGCTACTCCCAATGATGTCGCGCATGGATTGACCAGCGGCGCCGACGACTACCTTGCCAAACCATTTTCAGTAGTTGAGTTTCTGGCCCGGGTACAGGCGCTCTTGCGCCGCAGCAAGGGTCAGAGCCGTACCGGTCAGATCGCCGTAGGAGATCTGATCTTGGACCTCGATGCTCAGCGGGTAACCCTGAGTGACACTGAAGTCGAGCTTTCGCCGAAGGAATTTGTCTTGCTTAAGGTGATGATGGAAAACGTCGGCAAAACTCTGTCGACCGAATCCATTTTGAATCAGGTTTGGGGGGTGGATTTTACCGGTGACAGCAAGACTGTGGCTGTACACATGCGCTGGTTGCGCCAGAAGCTGGAAGGCGATCCGAAGCACCCGGTTCTGCTGGAGACCATTCATCGGTCCGGTTATCGGCTTAATTCGCCGGCGATGCGCGGACAAAGAAAGACTCAATTGGAAAGTCAGGTGGGAGAACAAGCGTGAGGACAGAGGCTATCACTCTTATCAAGGAAGATGTGCTGACCTTGGGTCAGATGGTAAACCGTTCGATCGCCGAGCTGACTGGCTTGCTCGAGAAGGATGAGCGCAATAGCCTGGCTTTCGTCGAGCAACAAGAAGGACTGATAAACAAGGCTTCTCATGAGATTGAGGAGCGTTGCCTCGATTTGATGATTGAGCGCCAAGAATTGTCAGCGCGTGAAGTGCGCACGCTTTTTGCCTCTACGATTATCGCCGCCAAGTTCGAACGTATGGCCGATCATGCACAACGGGTCGCGAAGATGGCTCAATGGTCGGCTGAGGATCAAATCGAAATCCCAGCTGAACTGGCTGAAATGAGCAGGTTGATCTATCGAATGGTTGAGGACGTTCTTTATTGCTTTCTAACCGATGCCGTTGACAAGGTGCCGGAGATTATCCAGCGAGACAATCGGATCGATTACTTGCACGATATTTTGTCCAAGAGGCTCCTGTCCGATCTCGGCGGGCAAGACGACGCTCATGCGCAGATGCGAGCTCAATTTCTTTTTTCCGCTCGCTTTCTTGAACGGATGGGTGACGCAGCAACTTCAGTAGCCAAGCGAGTTTACTTCATCGGAACAGGGCAGCGATATCAAAGCGGTTCGTAGATACACTCGATATATTGCTTGCCGCAGCCTGTTTCCTGTCTCACGAGCTCTCGCGCTATACTTCTGGCGGAGGTGACGCCGTGCCGGTATTGCTGCTTGCTGGTGATGAAGATTTCCTGCTATCTCGGCGGGTAAGCCAGCTCAAAGCCGAGCTGGTAGACCCCAACTGGTTATCTTTCAACTTTCAAAGATTAGAAGTACCTGGCATACGCGAGGTGGTTGATGCTGCAGCCACACTGCCTTTTGGTCCTGGCAAGCGAATGGTGCTGCTCGATCGCTGCGATCTTTTCACCAAGAAAAAGGGCAAGGGCGGCAGTGACGGCGAGAAATTGACAGAGAAACAGATGAAGGCGCTGCTGGATGATTTCGAGCGCTCTCTGGCTGCCGTCGCTGCCGAGACTTATCTGGTTTTTGCCTGTCCTTACAATTTCGATGCGACCTTGAGGACTTCGAAGGTAGTCGAGAAACATGCTGAAATCGAGCATTTCCAGAAGGAGCGTTTTTTCGTCGGCTCGCATAATCCCAGGCTGGAAACATGGTGCCGAAAGGAGGCTCATCGTTACGGTGCCACCGTCGACGATGACGCTATTGCTTACTTACTCGATAGCACGGAGGCGGATTTGAGGCAAGTTGCAAATGAGATTGAAAAGGCGGCGATTTATCTGATTCCGGAGAAGAATATCTCACTTGCTACGATTTCGCGGCTAAGCCCGCATCATTCGCATGTTTTCTCTCTTTTGGACCATTGGGCTTATGGGCGCCGGCAGAAAGCATTGGAATCCTTAAACGAGCTTCTGTCGAGACAAAGCGGTATACCAATAATTGCCGCTCTGCAAACGACGCTCAGCAAATGGGTGAATTTGAAAGCCGCGGTCGACAAGCTGAATTCCAGGCTGCCGTCAGGGCCGGGACTGAACCGCAGAGAGGTCTCGCTCGGTGAAGCGTCGCGCAAAGTGGCTGCCGAGTTCGGCTTGAAACCGTTTGTTGTCGAAATGGATCTGAAGCGGACGGCCTCCTTTACGGCCGCTCAGCTGGCTGACAAGAAAGTCAGGTTGTCTCGGCTCGAGCACATGGTTAAGACGGGCCAGATGTCCGATGTTCACGCACTGACGATCTTCATTACAAGCTGATCGGTGTCACCGCTGGCGGTGCGAGACCGTCGCTGTCGAAAATTGTATTTTGCAAAGGAAGCAGACCATGAACGAATCGCAATTCGTAATCGATGAAATCACCGCGAAAGATACTTGGCGTATCTTTCGAATCATGGCGGAGCTGGTTGAAGGATTCGACACCATGTCCACGGTCGGGCCGGCTGTGTCTATCTTCGGTTCGGCTCGCTGCCAACCGGATGACCCGGATTACAAGATGGCCGAAGAGATAGCCTTCAAGCTGGCTGAGCGCGGATTCACTATCATTACCGGCGGCGGTCCGGGCATGATGGAAGCCGGTAACAAGGGAGCCAAACGAGCCGGCGGAACTTCAGTCGGTTTGAATATCAGGCTGCCGTTCGAAAAGGACGCCAACCCCTATCAAACGGTTTCGCTTGATTTCCGCTACTTCTTCGTGCGTAAGCTGATGTTCATTAAATACGCGATGTCTTTCATTATGATGCCGGGCGGATTTGGCACGCTCGATGAGTTTACCGAGGCGCTCACTCTGATTCAGACGCTTAAAATCAAGCGTTTCCCGGTTTATCTGGTCAATTCGAAGTTCTGGGGGCCGTTGGTGGACTGGATGAAAGGAACATTGCTCGAGCGCGGGCTGGTTTCCGAAAATGACCTGCGCCTCTTTACGGTCGTCGATGATGTAGACAGGCTGGTAGAGCATATCTCCTGGTGCGAGAAAGAAAAGTGCTATGACTTCGCCGAAGACGATCCGCGTTGGTTAATCGGTCCCAAGACCACCGGCTAGCTTGAATCAAACAGCCCAATTCTCGCCTCTTGAATTCCCGGCGGGGCGCCGACATAAAGAAACTGTGGAAACCGGACGTCTAGGTGAAATCGACGCCTATAATCAGGTTTTCGTTAAGACTTTTCTTGGACCC
>CAZSNX010000451.1:0-4203 GCA_964607945.1 uncultured Candidatus Obscuribacterales bacterium | reverse complement strand
GGCTGGTGCCGGCAACGTCAAACTCGAAGACGAAAGCAGTGCCGTCAGCTCGTCTGCAGGGACGACGTTCGAGCTAATTTGCACGCCTCCACCGGCCAGGGTGGTTCCGTCGACCGCTCGAGCCACAAGCTGTCCAAAAATAGATGCTTCGCCGTTTGTGGCAGCAATGACAACATTGCCGCCGCGCGCAATGGCCGTGCCTGCAGAAACTATTGTCCCGGTGATATTAACATCGCCGAAGTTGGAGTTTATTCCTTGCCCGCTGACAAACACCGGTCCTCCGCTGGTCAGAATCAATGAGCCGCTGCTGACCATCGAGGCGCCGTCTACAAGCAACGAAAACGTCGCGCTGTCGAATTGATCTTCGGCAGTGTTGAACTGGCCTGCTTTGAGAAACCCACCGCTTACATCCAGACTATCCTGACCATAAAGTGTGATGTCTCCAGTTGCTTGATAGGCACGCTCGGCAAACGAACCTCCCGATGAGGTCGGAGCAACGGCGAGATTGCGCGCTCCGATGCTAATGATTCCGCCAGAGGCTCCGTTTGCGTTTACCGGACCTGCCATTTGTAAATTGCCGGCAAGGAAAGTAGTCTCCGGTATGCAAAAGCCACAGAAGGGAGTTTGAAAGATAGTTGCCGGCACCACCAGATCTCCGGACAGAGTTCTTCTTGGTGCGAACGAGCCGGCACCACCCTGAGTTCCGTTTGTAAATGAAATGCTTCCGCCATTTATTTGTGGCTCCGATGCGTAGACTTCCACCGAGCCGGCAGCAGCACTGCCGCTGCTGGTGTTGATAGTGGCCTCGACCCTCGATTGTCCGGTTGGAAATCCGATTGTACCCGAACCGAATGGAATACGGAAAAATGGTGCAGTGCCACCGCTTATTGGAGAACGCTCGATATTATCCGTATGGGCGATTATGAGAACATTGCCGCCGTCACCGGTTTGAGAGCTGGTGTTTATTATGCTGTCACTCGTGCCTTGCCCAATATTAACCACGCCTTCATACTGATTCGGCCCGGGATCAGTGCCGGCATGCGCAATCATCGTCACACTGCCGCCACGGCCGCCTATGGCGCTGGTGTCTATGGTTACCTGCGTAGCGTTGAGTATGATGTTGCCACCGGTTGCTGACGGACCTGTCAGCGTATACACCTGCAGCGGGTTGGTAATCGTTTCCTGACCGGCAGTTGCCAGGTCCAGATCGTAGCCTGCAACAATAGTCAGATTCCCTGCATTTGACAATGCATTAGGAGCAGAAAGATCGATTACGAAAGGACCGGGTGGTCCAAGGTCGGGATCGTTTGCAAAAATCACATTGCCCTGGGCCAGTATTGCGAGGTCCTGTCCCTGAAAGGTCAGTGCGGCAGGCAATATAACGTCACCGCCGGAGTTGGCAATTATCGGGTCGCCTGTTAAATCCATTACACGTACATCTAGGGTGCCAGTTTGCACGGAAAGCGCTGCAGTTCCACCGAAGACGCTGATCGCCCCCTTGATGGTATCAGCCATGACATTGACGGCTCCATCGCCGCCATGAAAGAAAATCTCCTTTGCCATGAGCTCTCCACCGATCAGCTGTGATAGCTTCTTGTCAGAGAAAAAATCGGCGCGCGTGCTGATCGAACCAAGCAGAGCAGCGATGCTTCCGCGGGCATTGTTTATATTGATGTCGTTTGCTGTCGCGGTTGAAAATGCGATGTTACCCAGAGACGAGACGATGTTTCCGGCATTGGTAAATTGCCCGGTCCCTGAAAATAAATTGGTTCCCAGCAAGCCGGAAAGAATTGGCTCCGGTCCGCTGGCGCCGGCTGGCAGAGCGTTTATAATCTGCCCACCGGCACTTATATTGAGCACACCGGACGAACTGATTGTGCCTGAATTGAGAATATCGTGAACGGCAATTATATTCAGGTTGAGCGTGCTTGCCGAGCCTTGCAGAAACGATTGCGAATTGAGCACAGAAGTGATAACCGCATTCTGTTGGTTGATAACATTTGCAGCCTGAATTGTTGCCTCGACAACATTTGCATCACTGGAGGTGGCAATGTAGCTGCCGGCGTTGATCAAATTTCCAACCAGGCTGAATGTGGAAGTGGTGGCTGCATTTTGAATTGCGGTTACACCTTGTGGAATTACCAGGCTGCTTACGTACTGGCTGAAGTTTGGTCCGATGTCGAATACCCCGCCGATGGCATGCCCCTCTGCCGATAACACAATGCTCTGCTGTCCTGTGGAAAAAACCTGATGAGCGGCTAGATGCTCGGCTGGCGTCAATGTCGTCAACGCACCGCTACCGACAATGACCTGGTTACCTGCTGCCGTAATGGGTAGTCCTTCGAAATGGCCGATTGGAAGTGTGCGTTCTTGCGAAGTCAGATCCAGCTCAATAGGCGTGGTCGCTCCGGTATGAGCAATATCAGAAGCTGCTCCTGGCGGTAGCGATTGGGCATCAGCCGGCAATGAGAGTCCAGCAAACAACTGAGCGAGCGTAAACTGAACGCAGATTACCGCAGCAATGAATCTGTCAGGCGTCATAAGGTCCCACCGTAAAATCAGGATTCAGCCAAAATATGAATACTAACCAGCCCCGAACAACCCCGTTCTCGGCTCCTCATTTCCCCTGACTTTATCCTATCAGCTGGTTGTTACCCAAAAGTGACAGGGGGCGATATCCGCTCGTGAGCCGCTCGACACCTCAAGTGGACTATTGAAGCGACACCGTTTCTGAGTGTGTGCGTTTTGCGCTCGCCGGGTCTCAGTCTAGTTGTCCGAAAAGCTATGGTAGGCTCATCTCGATAATGTCGTTTGATTCATACAACCACCGTGCGAATTCGGCTCGAGTGATGGTATCTTCAAGCGGACAATCTGGAAATGGTGCGAACTTACCCGTCTTGAGCGCGCCTTTGAGATCTTTCCAAATCAATGGTTTCGCTGGCCCAAATTGATTGGTGTTGTCTACCGGCAAAAGTCCGCGTTTAATAGATTGCATTATGACTGGGGTATCGGTGCCTCCAGCTTCCAAATCTTCGGGAAGGCAGTCCATTTTTTCAGCCGGATGGAGCTTGAGGCAACGAAGTAAGATAGCGGCGGCTTCTTGCTTCGTGATCAGATCGTCCGGTCTGAAATGCAAGTCTTTGTTCTCGCCGCTCATTATTTCTGAGATGGACAAAAATTGAATGGCCGGGAATGCTGGATGTGACGCAGGCACGTCGTCATACCAGAACACCGGAGAGCCATCGCTTACCAGCTCGCGCTGAAGCCGGCGTAGCAAGCGCTTGTCCTTCAGAATTTTGCCGGGCCTCTTGCCGTGCGCAATCGAAAGAACTGAAAGCGCACCGGCTGCTTCGCCGATCGCCCACTCGACAGGATGCAGGCGGTATGCGCCATTAGTAATATGGGTGGTGCCGATATTTTTGCAGGCGGCAATCAAATTGATTGGTGAGGCCGGCATCAACGCTCCCAGTGGAATTTGGAACGGTCTGGTGCCCTGCGCGGCTCCAGTCTTTTCTTCTTTCCCATGAATGTCGATTGGATAGAATCCAATTCCGACCGCATCGTGAAAGGGAGTCGCTCTTGCACCACTAGTAGTGCTGGCTGCTATCTCCTGTTCTGTGATCGTGTGCAGCGCTCGAATTCTTCGGGATTCTCTTATGTAAGGATACTTGGACAATCCATCTTTTGTTCCCATGACCTCTGGGCGTAAGCATAGCTCCGGATAACCGGTGCCGCCATCATCTCGCGGAGCTTCCGTCTGTAGCCAATAGAGAAAGGACAGGCTGAGCGCCTTGCCTAGCGCCAATCTTGCGGCTGTCGTCGCGGCGGGTTGATCGATAATATTTTCGCCGCGTAAATCGTTGCCCATCCAATTGATCATCGCGAGATCAAATTCATAGGGCGGGTTGGTCCAGTGATTCCGATCGAGCAATCTTCTATAGGTCCAGAACGGCAATAACTCGCTGTTTCGTCCGTCCTTTTCCGCACGGGCCGAGTTTTCGAACATCTTGAACCCAAAGAAGGAGAGAATACCGCTGGCCTTGAACCGCTCATAAAGGTCAGGCTTCTCGATCGTGTGATTCTCTCCCGGTCGAAACTCAACAGCGAATGGATAAGTGAAATCTTGCACGTTTTCGCGATCGCCTGCAAGCGGCGCGTGAGGCTCTTGTGTATCGAGTTGGGATTCGGCGCCCGATCTGTAAT
>CAZSNX010000450.1:0-4205 GCA_964607945.1 uncultured Candidatus Obscuribacterales bacterium | reverse complement strand
AGATGTGACACCACCGGAGCGCGTTCAAACGATCGTTCAACCGACCTTTTGCCAGCCGCGCGAAGTCAGTACTGCATCTTCACTTCAACGCTGTTCTGGCACTACAAATGATATCGATCGCTGGCTTGTGTCGGGTGGACCGTGCCAACCGTTCTATATGAAGCGTGGCGATGGACTATATCTGATCGCCGCCAGTGGAACAGCAGTCAAGCGCCTGTCAGATGAACGAAGTCAGCTGCTGCTCAACGACGGGCGGCTGATTGTACTAGCAACCAGTCAAGAAGGCTGCGAAATCTCAACGCCATTTGGAATACTGGAAATTCCCGGCGCAAGCGCGTCAATTGTCGACCATCATCATGGGAGTGCCCTGACAGTCGTAAGCCTTGCCGGCAACCCGATACATCTTCAGTATAAGAAAAACGGTTCACAGGTCGACCTGCCTGTCGCTCCCGGTATGGAGCTGACTCTCGGCCGTGTGACTGGCGAGCCATTGGAGACGGCCGAACCTGTGCGCAAGGAGATCGACATAGCAAGCCTGCTCAGTCAGGATGAGACATTCAACTGCGCATATCAATGCAATGTTGTAACCAGCAAGCGCGAGCTTGCAACAGTCCGAGAGTTTATAGAAAAGCGATGGGGAATTCATCTCCATGAAAACAAACATTTCCAGTCCACCAGTATGCACGATACTGATTCACGTGCGATAGAGCCTGCTTCAAGTAGTTATGAGGCTACTGTGTTCACGACCTCTCTAAGCGACGATGTAACAGGGATGCCGTTGTTCGTTCAATTCGCACAACGAGGCAGCAAAAAGGATTCGGGAGTTGTGCAGAAATGGGTAACGCCTGTAGCGGAGATCCGCTACTTCGATGCTGCCGATGTGCTGCTCAATCAGAAACAGCAGGTGCTGTTGGGTGCGGGTGAGATAATCGCATTTGGATTGAAGACAACAACAATCAGAGCACTTGATGCACTGGTAACAGTGCAGCAAAATGCGATGGCTCTGATCAGTCAGGAAGGCGAGATTACCAAGGTTCGCAGCCTCTATGACCGCTCAGCCAATGCTGTTCACGTTACCGTCGGGGGGAAGGCGCTTACCTTGTCGAGTGGCGAGGAGTTGATTATCGTGCCGAAGGCAAATCATACTCTGCGAGCAATTAGCGACCAGGTCAGTCGTCGCAGGACAGAGCGAGTGGATCTCGCCGATGGACACTCTGTGCTTCGCTCCGAATTCTCTATTGTTTCCCTGATGCATTCATCCACGCTGTTGAGACAGATAGTAAATAGTACCGAGCGAGATAGCATGGCAATCTCTGAAAAACTTTTCCATATGGCTGCCTGCCTGCAGTTAGTCACTAGCAAGCACGGTCCGTACCTTGCCGCGACAGTCGGTCAACCATAACCGAACTGACTTTGATTAGGGTGCCACCAATTTGTAGCCGACCCCATAGACATTCTGTATAATTGACTCTCCCTGCGGCGAGCTTTCTGCCAACTTCCGTCGCAGTCGCTTGATGTAAGTGCGCACACTGTCAGGAGTAATCTGTTGTTCTGCCGACCAAACCCGGACAGCCAGAGCCTCACTGCTGAACGTCTGATTGGGATGCCGCATTAGAAATTCCAATAAGTTGAATTCCTTAGGAAGTAGCTTAATCTCCTTTCCGTCGAATGAAACACTATTAGCTACCGGATCAAGCTCCAGTCCAGATGTCTTCAAGACGGCACTAGACAATGTTCTCGGGCGCCTGAGCAGCGACCGCACGCGCGCAGACAACTCCTTGGGATGGAATGGCTTCGTTAGATAGTCGTCCGCCCCAGAGTCTAAGCCGGTCTCCTTGTCGGCTACATCAGTGTGCGCGGTCAGCATTAGCACAGGCGTAGAACCATTACCGGCACGATAGTTTCGCAGCAATTCTACGCCGGTAAGACCAGGAAGATTCCAGTCTAGAATAATCAGATCGTAATCATAGAGCTTAAGATAGGCGTTCGCTTCGCTGCCGTTCTTGGCTGAATCGCATATGTGATTTTGCGAATGCAAGAGACTGCTTATGGCATCCTGCATAAGCTCGTCATCTTCGACTAATAGAATTTTGGACAACCTGAACAACCATTCCTGACGCCGTGCTCACGACACTACTTCCGTCCTTGCCACAAGATGGCTCACCCTAAACAATATTAATAGCAATGCCAGCTTGCCTGCAACAATGCTGCTGCTGGCGGTTGTGGGTTACAGCTCAATCATGCTGAGTCTTGTGGCGGTGCTTCCGGTACCTTGAACCAGAAGGTACTTCCCTCACCAAGTTTAGTTTCGCAGCCGATTGTTCCACAGTGCTGCTCGACAATTGCTTTGCAGATCGCCAGACCGAGCCCCGACCCTCCCTTCTCGCGAGAATCACTTTGCTGCACTTGTTGAAAGCGCTCGAAAATTAAGGACTTGAATTGCTCCGGAATGCCTCGTCCTTGATCTGCGACAGCAAACTTCAGAAAACCCGGTTCTCGACTAACAGAGATGGTAACCTCGCTGCCAGGTGGTGAGAACTTTATTGCATTAGACAGAAGATTTACAAGAACCTGAACAATTCTCTCTTCGTCAGCATATGCTTTAAAATTATAGTTTTCGCAAAGCAGTGCGACATTTTGTTGCTCGGAAAATGACCGGACAGATTCAAGAGATCGTTCTATCAAAGACGAAACGGGCACGTTAGCAAAAACAATATCAAGTTTGTTGCTCTCTAGCTTCTGCAGGTCCAATATGTCATTGATCAGCGAGATTAGCCTGATTGTGTTCCTCTCAGCTGTCTGGATTGCCTTCTTCATTTTTTCCGTCATTTCACCGAGTACGCCGGCTGAGACCATGGTCAGCGAAGTACGGATTGAAGTGAGCGGAGTGCGCAGCTCATGCGAGACGATCGATACAAACTCCCTTTGCGCAATTCCGTTACGTCAATAATCACAACGAGAAAGCGTAACCCGTCTCTTGTCCAAAATTCGTTCAAGGTCAGCTCAATTGGGAATCTCACTTCACCCTTTCGCAGAGCTTGCCACTCACTAATATTGCCAATTTGATTCTCCATGACAGCCAGGCAAAAACTTTCGAAGTCAGGAAATTGTGCTGGATTGAAAAGAGTTAGCAGATTGCGCCCGACCAGCTCATCTGAGCTATAGCCGAACAGTTGCTCGATCTTGGGATTCGTAAGCTCAATGGCTCCGCTCAAGTCTACGATTGCAAGTCCCACTGGCATATCACTGATGATCGATCGAATTCGTGCTTCGCTATCGCGCAAGGTGTCTTCAATTCTCTTGCGATCGGTTATGTCGTGCGCCACGCAAAACATCGATCGCTCCGATTCGGACCAGTATGACGACCAGAGCAGGCTGATTGTGCCACCATCTTTTCGCAATACCCTGCATTCCTTGGGGAAGACCGTGGTAGTTCCCGGTGACTGCTCCAAGACTGAACGCCTTGCTGCATCTCTGTCCTCCGGTGCCACAATACTTACAAACTCCCGCCCTACAAGCTCATCTGGACTGTAACCCCAGACTTTGAGAGAAGCGTTGCTCACCTTGGTAAACCGGCCGGACTCATCAAGCCAGCAAATGACATCGAGCGTATTTTCAATCATCGCTCTTTCCTTTTTCGCTGACTCAGTCATTATATTGGCCATGTCATGAAACGCACGATCGAGCTGGGCGATCTCATCGGTACCCGAAAGTGGTGGCGTTAGCGACATACCTTGAGCCAACCTGACTGAGTTGTCCCTGACGGTAATTAGCCGGCGAACGATATCGTTAAAGAAGAAGAGAGCAAGACAGACAGCCAACACCAGATTGGTCAACGTGCCGACAACAAGAAACCCGACCAGGATGGTGCTCCACCGCTCTTGCGCTTCTGGACTCTCATTAGCCACGCTCTGTTCGGCCGACATCAAACGATTTAGCTGTTCGGTTAGTACTTCCACAGCAGCCCGCACATTACTGCCAGTGGATTCCAATTGATGGAGCAGTTCGACGCGATCTTGTTCGTCGAGGGCATTCTTGTATCCGTTGAGAATGCGAATGAGCTGAGTCGAGTTTTTCTCGAAATGCGCAATCAGTGACTCCTCTTTCGAGTTTCCATTAACCAGCTCTTTCAATTGCTGCAGTTCAGCAGGCATCTGTTGCATAGCTTGCTCGTAGCGCCTGACGAACTGCTGGCTACCAGTAAA
>CAZSNX010000449.1:0-4211 GCA_964607945.1 uncultured Candidatus Obscuribacterales bacterium | reverse complement strand
GCATGAACAATCTTTCCGTCTCGGCAAAACAATTTTGCGAGGGCACGATTGCGCTCATCAGATAGGACGAGAATTCCTTCCTTACGAGCGTTAGTGATAGTTTGAATCACCAGCGGAAGGTCGATGTCGGCGAGGCTACCGCCCAGCCCTTTGTCTCGTGGCGGTGCAGGCGAGGACAGTCGCTCATTAATTGATGCTGCAAGCTCAGAGGGCAGGTCGGTCAGTCCACCGCCCAATGTCAAAAAGGCCAGATTGTGCTCTTGCAACGGGAGGGACGGAACTGAGCTGGTAAGCGCCTTACGAGCCATTTGATCGGCTTGCTTGACGTTGAATTTGGGATGATAGGCGATAGATTGAACCGCTCTTTCTTGCCCGGCAGCCGGAAATCGCACCTTCAGGGCATTGAGGCAATCGGCATAAAGAACAACCAGGTGTGCGCAAGTAGCCACCTTGTCATGATCGATCATCCAGGCCGTGCCCAGCGTGCCATCCTGTTTCAAGCAGCGATCGATCAAGCAGCCGACCGAGCCCGCATATTGACTGATATTTGTTGGTGCCTGGCTAAATCTCTGCATCAGTTTCAGTCAGTGTTGAAACTCGAACTCGTTGAAAGCTCGATCATTGCTGCTCCTTCAAGTTGACGGTTTGAACTCCGGTGATTTCCCCCTCCTTGAACTTCCAGATCAAGCTGCTGGCCGGTGCTGAGGCTTCGGACTTCAAATGCCTTGCAAGCAGCCAGAGTTCGCAGACTGCTTGCTCATCGGTCTTGGTTCCGACAAATAGTTGATTGCGTGCCGGAATCGCTGCAATCAAGCCGTCCGGTGCCTCGAGATTCTTTTCCAGTGCGAGCATCACGTCGTGAATGTTGATCAGCGAGGCAGCGTAATTGGCCAAACTTTCTTCGCGGAAGCCGATCAAGACAGGCTCTGTCTGGAAATTCTCAATCTTGTAGACTCTTGTAGTCAGTCCGGATTCGAGCGCTCGTCTTGCGAGATTCTGCATTGAGATTTCGGCAATCTGAGTGGGCTCAGGAAAGCAAGTCAGAACGTCTCCGCGATACAGCTCAAGCAATCCGTCTTCCCGCTCGAGCATGTATTGAACGACTAGATGTTCATCGTCTCTCGTGATCAGGTCGTTGTAAAGGACAGGACCTTTCGGCAGGCGCATAACCATTTCTTTGCCTTCGCGCACGATTTTTTCGCCGTCCTGCAAAAGTGGATCGCGGGTCAAATCACGCATCAACGGCATCGTGTTTTCAAAGATTTCGCGCGCTTTGAAGCGAGGCGGCTGAACGGTCCAGCTGATCTCCGTTACATACGGTACTACCAGTCCATCGAGGTTTTCCGGGGAGGAAAGATATTGTTCATACGTGGCTTTCAGCGGAATGGACAAGACCGGCTCGTCGGCTCCGTAGTGCAGTTCCACAATCAGCGATTCCGGCACGACAATTTCAATGTTAAACGGCTTAAGGCGTTCGACCAGGTGCTCTGTAAATCCTTCTGCTGTCAATAAATCTGCCATTTATCTTTCCCTAAATTGCCATCGTATTTGGTGCAAGAGCGCCGAGAGTGGTAAAACAATCGACTTGGCCGGCTGCCCTCGGAAGGTCCTCAACTTGCTGCTGGCTAATCCTTCAATCCTCATTCCCTGGATCGCAAGGTGCCCAACATATAACAGTAAGGCCTACAGCTAATGATCATAACCTTTTATGTGCGGGGCTGAGCCTCTCGCTTACATACCAGTGTCGGCAACTCGTGATTGCAAGGAGGAAGTTTGGCCCCACTGCTGCTGTACAGCAGGTAATCTTGACCATTCAGTTCTGCTCGGGTAGCGTGCAACGACTCGTAGTAATGACAACCATATCTCTTCGAAACCAGGAGTAGAGCGTTACTAACTTAATGCTGATAATCTGCTGAATTATTCGGGGGTCATTGGTTACACTTTAGGGATGAGTGCACAGTTAATTGGTGGTGTAGATTACAGCGGCTCAAAGGAAGTCCCGAACGATACCTGGCTGGCTACCGGTCGGCTTGATGGACTTGGGCTCGAGATTTCCCGGCTGTCAAAGGTTGGCTCGCATCGGCTTGCCGCTGAGTTGGCCATGCTGCCGGAGCTCGCTGCCGTCGGGCTGGACTTTCCGTTTTCGCTTCCAGCTGATTTCGTCAGATTTTGCGCGCAAAAAAATGAAACGAAGGAGTTCCAATCCTGGCAGGAAGTCGTGGAATTTCTGATTTTTAAGAGTTTTGACGATTTTGCGGCACTCACCAAAGAGTTTCAAAAGGAAAGCAAAAGGCTCACGGATTGCAAGTTTCGTGGAATGGCTCAAAGTCCGATTCATCGTACTAACTCAGCGATGACCTACCAGGGCATGCGATTTCTAGCCAGCCTCGATCCTAAGAAGTTCAGCGTGCTGCCGTTCCACGATAAGCAGCCGGGGCGCTGCATCGTTCTGGAAGTCTTTCCGCGAGCTACTCTCTGGTGCTGTGGTTTGCCGGATACCGGCTACAAGAGCAAAGAGAAGAAGGATATCGAAAAAATGCAGCAGATCCGCCGAGATCTGCTTAATAAATTGCTCGGGCTGAGAGACCGCAAAGAGGAGTACTGGCGGGCTGTTCCCAGACTTTCTATCGATAAGAAATTGCAGCATTTGGCGGTGGAGTCCGACGACGCGCTAGACGCAGTCATCGCTTGCTATGCTACTGCCATGTGGATGGCATCTCCCCAGTTGTTTGAAGACCCATATGATTGCGATAGCGAGGATATGCTGCTTGAGGGCTGGCTATACTCTCCTGTGAAGATTAAGCCAGCCGGTTAGCCGGTTTGTCTGGGCGCTGTAACCGGGCGCTAGAACCAGGAGCTGGAACTGGGCGTCGAAACCGGACGGCAGACAGTGTTGTGAGATCTACTTCTCAGCCGGTCGCCAAAGGCCGCAGCGCCAAATTGGGCGGATCACCAAACCTTGTTTTCGGTGGGCTCAATCCCCTTCGAGTCGCTGCCCGGATTAGGTTGATCTACTCAATGGAATAATTTTCGAGATTAATCCTGTTTGAAGCTAAGGAATGCTTGTTCCGGAGAACAATCGGACGGTTTGCCGTGAAGGATGAAAACACAGGGTGTCGGAAAAGCGGGCAGGATAAGTTATAATGTCGGTTCTCGGCTCTTTACTGGGAACATCTCTCGGCCGCGAAGCTCAGCTATATGGGTACGCGGATGAAGCGAATTCAATGAATTCTGTTTCGTTAACGGAGATTACGTGCGCCCGTAGCTCAGTGGATAGAGCCCCCGCCTTCTAAGCGGGTTGTCGTTGGTTCGAATCCAACCGGGCGCGCGCTATAATGTTCCTCAGGTCGGGTCATTAGCTCAACGGCAGAGCAGTTGCCTCTTAAGCAATTGGTTGATGGTTCGAATCCATCATGACCCAAAATTTCAGATCATTGAGGGGCTGGCGTTTTGAGCGCCGGCTCCTTTGATTTGAGGGGGGGCACTCAGCACGGCGTGCTAGCCATTACTGACATTGTCGATGTGTAAAGAATTCAGAAGCACCGCCGGTGGTTCCTCTGCTGTCCAGTGCATGGGACTCTCCGTTTGAATTCTTCGCTCTGGTTACTTGAAAGTCGGTCGGTACTGTTTGCAGCTTGATGTACCAGTCTGACAGTTGTCTGACTAAGTTATTGTGATTCTTCGGTCTCGTATACCGAGTGTTTCTTTGCGCTGGTGTAACTTGCAGCTCACTCACATCAACGGTTCGAACCTTGAGAAACTAGCTATTCTTCCTTTTCTCAGATCGCTAGACCTAAGCGAAACGAAGATCAACAACGAAGCGCTTTCACGGATGAAGTCACTATCGGAGTTGAGGTCTTTGTATGTGCAAAACACCATGATGACACTGGCGTCAGTCAGCTGTCGAGTCCCTTGACCCTTGCTCTCGGCAACACCGCAGTCAAAGGCGATGGACTGAAGTATCTCGAAGCTTCATTGTGGCTGGTAACAGAGCTAGTGCTGCTAATGTGGTTCCCATTGGTTGCATAAGTAAGTGAGCACCCTTGCCTGCACCAAGTTGCTCCTGGTTCAGTTGAACGCATGCCCATGAAAGGCTCAACGGTACACCAATACAGTAGTTGAAAGAGCTTTGAAAAGGTCTTCTCGATACGGTATAGGTATAGTCGGTCGGGCAAGCATACTGCTTGAGGAGGAAACATCATGACTTGGTA
>CAZSNX010000448.1:0-4238 GCA_964607945.1 uncultured Candidatus Obscuribacterales bacterium | reverse complement strand
AAGCAAGCAGGACCGCAATTAGTCTTGCGATCAGCAACTAATGGCAGACAGAGACAATCAAGGTTACTGCGCCGGTGTCAATGTCATCGGGTACTTGACTGCGCCTGGCGGCATAGGCCAGATCGCCAGGGGATATGCACGTGCTTTGGACTATCTGAATGTTACCGCCAGCTGCTGCAATATCAGCTCTTCGGCGGACGCAGTTCGCTTTGACGCGAGTGCGGATAGTAAATCAAGCTGCACCTTTCTTGCCGACACTATTAACTTACTGGTTGCTAATCCGCACCCTTCTGAAATATTGCATTTAGCTCGACAAATAGATTTCTCTGCTATTCGTAACTTGTATAACATCGGTTGCTGGTGGTGGGAGCTGCCCGGTTCAGTACCGCATTCGTGGCGAAGAGGCGCTTCGATTGTCGATGAATTGTGGGCGGGAAGCAGCTTCGTTCGCAAAACTTTGACAGAACAGTTTGCCGGACCGGTACGATTGATACCGCCGGTGATTGAACAAAATTCAGGCTTGATTGGCAGCGACAGCCCGGTGGGCAAGTGCAATCGATTTTCATTCCTCTTCATTTGCGACTTCAACAGCGTCCCGGAGAGAAAGAATCCGCTAGCCTTAGTCAATGCCTTTAAGACTGCCTTCGCTTCTCACGAACCGGCAGAGCTCGTCATAAAAGTGAGAAATGTCGAGTCGCACTCTGACTATTGGCAGAGATTGCTCGCCACCGCTGCTGGTGCCAACATCGCAATAGTCAACTCGGAGTTGCCGCGGGAAGATTTGAGTGCGTTGATACGGGCGTGTGATTGTTATGTGTCGCTACACAGATCCGAAGGATTTGGATTGACCCTGGCAGAAGCAATGGCTGTCGGTAAACCGGTGGTTGGAACCGCCTGGTCAGGCAATTTGGATTTCATGACCGAACGAAACTCTTATCTGGTGCCCTATCAATTGGTCAAGGTTGGTTCCGACTGTCGACCTTACAGCCGCGATGAGCACTGGGCTGACCCCGACGTGCGGGCTGCCGCCGGCATCCTGCGCGCGGTTTATGAGAATCGCGCGCTGGCACAAGAAAAGGGCCGGCTTGCCGCTGAGACGATTCGAACCGGATACTCGGTAGAGGTAGTTGCTTCTGCAATCGGATCAGTATTGGAGGAGTTGACGGCAAAGGGCTTTCAAAAGTTGTTCGGCAACAAGTTAATCTCTGCGCCTCGACCTAAAACCAGAACAGAGCCGGCGCCGTCAACCGGAAATGCGAGTCCGGCAGTATCAATTTGTTTGCCTGTTTGGAATGGCGAGGAGTATCTTTCCGAGGCGATTGAAAGCGCCTTAAATCAGTCATTCAGCGATTTCGAACTGCTAATTTCAGATGACTGTTCTGAAGACTCCTCGTTGGAAATTATTCGAAGCTATGCAGGCAAGGACAGTAGAATTCGCTTCTGGACTAACGAGCGCCGACTGGGTGTTTTTGCCAATATGAACAGGTGCATGGAGCGGGCTCGCGGACAGTTTATCAAATTATTTGCTCAAGACGACATTTTGCTGCCGGACATGCTGAGCGAAGCAGTCACTACGTTGCGCAGTCACCCGGAAGTTTCGCTGTTCGTTGCGAAGCGAAGTTTGATAGACGAACGAGGAACAGTCCTCGATACAGTTAGCTCGCTTGCCAATATCGACATCAGAGTTGCTTTGGATGCCGTTGTCTCCGGCCGCTCAGCGATAGAATCATGCCTTTTCCCTGTGGTTAACCGGCTCGGTGAGCCCAGTACGGTTATGATACCGCGCCGATTCGTCGGCTCCGGTTTTGATGCGGGCTTCTATCAATTGGGAGATTTGGATTACTGGTTTCAACTTCTGCAGCGCGGTGATCTGTATCAAAGCAGTAAGGTTCTATGCAAATTCCGACAGCATGCCGGTAGTGCCACTACCAGTAATATCGGGGCGCTGCTGTTTGCAACCGATGCGGTTAAGCTGGGACGCAAGTATGAGCCGCTGCTCAAGACGTTCGGGTATAGACTTCACGATTTTATGAATTGCGAGCTGGACAGCGTTGCTGAAACAATCGAAGTCATGACCGATAGTGATTTCTACTTCGGTGAAATTGCGCTCAATGAGTTGCCGACTCCCATTGATGCCGGGCTATTTCGAGAATTGGCGATTCGTGCATTGCAAAGACCGACAAATGTTCTTGTCGACCGGTATGCCCGCCGAAAGGTGCTCGCTCAAAAGGTAAAAGTGCTCGAGCAGCAAGTACAGTCGCTCTTGTCCAGCCGATCTTGGTTGATCACGGAAGTGCTGCGCGGAACCAGAAAGAGCTTGCTTGCGAAGGTCCGCAAAGCTAACGATTGGGACAGCGGTCGGTTAGGGTGCGGTTCGGCAGCCAATCCAAGTGAAGTCGACTCCAGCGCATTGCCCGGAGCAATGCCCGAAGAGGATTGCCCCAACAATGGAGCCGAAGCGGATGCTTTTGAAGAAGAACTGCAAAACTACTTGATCCAGCTTCGTTCGCAAAAGAGAAGTATCTTGAGGAGCTTCTCTTGGACGATTACAAAACCGTTGCGTAAAGTGGGTTTGCTCTAGGACTCAGTCAGAAATGAAGCTAACTGGGTTTACTTGCCTTTTTGTTTCGCGGGAGCACCTTTTGTCGTGGCTGGCTTCTTAGTAGGAGCTACCGGCTTAGCTGCCTCCTTTTTAGTCGTTGTGTTGCTTGTTTTGGAGGTAGTACTTGTTGCCGGTGCTGGTTTGCTCTGAGACGTCGAAGCTGGTGTCTGACCAGCTGACTGCTGATTTGCTGCTGGTTTTTCAGGGGCAGGGGTTGATCCCTTAATCAAGGCCTGACTTAACGAGTCGTTGAGTCCTGTGACTGCCTTTTCGAGGTTGTCCACACCGTCTTTGGGATAACCTTTGGTTCTGACATCTGCCTCCAGCGCTGCAGCCTTTTCGTGCTGTTGCTTGAATTTCTCCGATTGTTCCGCAGTAAGCCAGCCTTTTGTGATGCCGCGTTCAATCTGCTCCTTGAGATTGTTCAACCGTTGCTGAAACTTGGGAACGAAAAGTTTCTTTACCGATCCGTCGGGTGTTTCAGTGCTTTCGGTTACGACAGCATCAGAGGATTGCTTCGGCGAGGAGCGCGTGGACTCAATTACTGTTCGCGAACTGTGCTGTGTGCTATTTCCAGTGCTGTCATCGGCTAAAACGGCTGGCACGAGCATACTTGCGGTGAAGCAGGCTGCTGCGACTAGTGCTAATTTTCGCTGAAAACTTGCCATAACTTCGTCTCCTCTGGAGTTGGTACGTACTTCCTACCCAATTCGCTTGCGTAGTATCTAGCCGGCTTAATCTGGCGCCACCCAAATGGCAATGTCCGGAGCGGTGAGTGCCAAGTCCAGGAGGTAACTTAGCCGCCTTCTGGGTATATCTATGAAGATACATTTGGAACGGCGTCTTAGGGCGAAACGAAAGATTATGAAGCAAGCAAGAAGAGAGTTTGCGCTTAGCAATTCCGGCCAGGCTCATTTGATGTTGATAGCCGGGGCTATTGTCGCCTCGGGCTACTTGGCGCAACCTGCCAGCTGTGCCGATGGAATCGACATCATATTCAGCGGAGACAAACTGATCTCAGCACCTGATGCGGAAGAGAAGAAGGGCAAGGCGCTGATATTGCAGGGAGAAGTAAGCGAGTCCGGTCAGCTGACCGCACCTCGAATTGCGAAGCCTCAGCCGTTCATTCAGCCGACCGGGTCGCTGTCACCTTCCAAGTCGCTGTTTGGCGACAAACCGCTGATGAGCGGGGTTAGCATGTTCGGTCCGTCAGAACTCAGAAGCGGGCGGCCGGTGACGGTGAAGGGTGGAGTTTCGACCAATGCTCCCAGAACGGCAGATGACGTTGCCGATTACTTACGCAGAATGAAGGAGTTGCTGGCGAATTATCAAAGCTCGGCGATTTCGGATATCTTTCACGGCGGCACGACGGTCGACATGAAAACGGTCAATGTCTTTCAAGTTCAAGGCGAAACAAGAGATATGATCGATCAGATTCGGTCGATTATTCCTCCGTCCGAACTGAAAGTTCAGCACGAGCAATTGGCGACTGCGCTCTCATCGATTCGTAACTTATTGGGCGTCATGGTACAATCAACGTGACCCCCCTTGACGATTTGCATAAGCAACGATGGCTTGACCAAGAACGACATGGGTGGTCCCGAGTAAACTGCCTTCGGCATCTCGACATGTTCGC
>CAZSNX010000447.1:0-4241 GCA_964607945.1 uncultured Candidatus Obscuribacterales bacterium | reverse complement strand
GGGTTAAGCATTTCTCCATCAATCCATCACTCCATTTATCCAGCGTCATCTCCGCTGACCGAAATGGTGAATGAGCCGCCGGCAACATCGCGACTGTAAGAGGGCTGGCGGAATTGTTGGACGGATAAGCATAAACGAAGATTCGTTCTTGACCGCCGCTGCCTCCGACCTGGTAATCGAATGGGCTGTCCGGTCCACCAATTACAACGGTCTCACCGGCTTTGACAACACCATTGGGTTGATACTCGTTTGGAAAGATCTGCTTGAGACTGTTGGTACCATCGAAATCAAAAACCATCAAGTTGCAGTCCTCGGATGCCGCAACATTGATAGTCATCTTTTCACCGACTTTGTAAGTCGGTTTGCTTCCGGACTTGTTCAACCACGCCTTAACTACCATCGGACTGGAATTCGTCTCGTGAGAAACCGTCACTACATTTGGATTGCTGCTAGATGCTTGCACCGCCGTTGATACCGGTTTAACTTTGTCGACGGGAGTGGCCGGTTTGATATGCTTGGCTCTGCTTGAAGCTGTCACAGTCCTTGGCTGCTTATGCTTGGGCAAAATCTGTTTCACTTGCGGCGTCGCATCAGTGACCGGTTTTACCACTGCCGTGCTGCGAACGAGCGGAACCGCCGGTGACGGTGCTGTCGCCCCCGCTCCGACACCGGTGTTAATAGTATTGAAGATCAGTCCGCGCTCCCCTGATTTTTTCAGATCTTCCGCTGTAGGCTCTGCTTGCGGGGTCTGCACCGGCTTCGATTTGCTGACTTCACCGGCAAATGCCGACTGCCCTGCAATCGACAGCGCTAATGTAAGCCCGCCCACTACTAGATTCAACCGAGAAGCTTTCATTGTTCAATTTCCTCACAGTGCCCTGGGGGCATCCAACTCTATATGTAGTACGTTTTCCGGTTCCAAACGTTCGAAGTCGGCGATCCGCGCCTTCAGCGCCTCTGCGTCGATAGTTAACGGTGACCCTGCTGGATTGACTTTCTGCCAGTCCGATTCTTTTACGATTGGATCGTTGGAAATTAGGGCGACCAAATGAAGTTTTTCTTTGGAGGTTCCCGCTGTCAAAAAGGTATTGCCGAATTGGCTGATCGATCTCTTCTGTTGGGCTTTGACCAACGGAGCGAATCCGGGCGGCGGATAGACACAGTAGACATGGTTTTGACCGTCGTCGTCGAACAGATACAAATGGCAGTCGTTGCGCGGAACAAGCTCAATTGTGACGCGTTCGTTGGCCTTATAACCGAGCACCGGCTCATTGAATCGCACGTCGATCGGCATGACCGTCGGCTGTTCTACCGTCCAGCCCTTATCATTTAGGGCAAACATGATCAACAAGGTGACAAGAAAGCCGGTCACCAGCGACGGCAAGAAGGCAAGCACCGCCGACACAAGCGGGCGATTGCGGCTACGATACATAAGCGATGCGCTTTCCGGCAGCCCCAAGTCCCTCAGGGCATCTACCCAGAGCGCAAGCCGAATCGCTGTGGTCGGCAGATTCAAGCCCGGTAAAGTGGCCGTATCTCCGCAGTGAATCGCCACTACTTTGTTGCCGTCGAAAAGCGCTGTGCCGGAATCACCCGGAGCCAGAGCAAGATCGTGCAACCAGTGAAATTGATCTTGTTTATGCAAATGGCCTAGCAGCTTACCTCCTTGCAAAATCGGCTCGGGTGCATCAGTCAGGGCTCCCAGGTGCACCGGAAATCGAATAGCTACAAGCATTTGATCTTTCTTGAATGCGCATTCGTAAGCAAATGAGAGCGGCGGCACAGACACTTCCGGCTGCGCCAGATTTACAGATAAAGTGGCTACATCGAACTTGACCAATCTGTCAGGCTGGCGAGCGAAACCAGGATGAAGTTTGATTTTGCGCACCGCATATTGATTTCCAGAAGCCAAAAACTTCACGCTTAATGCGCCGGGATCGCTGACGAACTGATCCACCACATGCCCGCAAGTCACAAGTGTCCCTCGCGCCGCTAACCAGGCCTGCCCCAGTACCACCTCTTCACCCTCGTTGATAAAAACGACATGGGCTAGCGAGCGGCCGATCTGCTCGAACTGACCAGGGGAAAGATTTGTTGCCCCAACTGCTCCAGTTCGCGCCACTAAACACCTACTTGCCGGAATGAGGAAACTAACTTCAAGTCTGCCAATTACAGTGTAGCAACCGCCTGCCCCTTGAATCTCAGGACAATTCTTCGAACATATCTTTTGTATTTCTATAATGAGGGATAAACACGGAGGCTGGAAGCGGATATCATTGGAGGTTCAGCGGAAAGTTTCAAACTGCCGCCATTGCCGCCGAGCATCTTGTCATCAGGGTCAGTAGTGCTAACAACCCCAACTGAGCTACAAGAATTACTACAGCTGGCCCCGGAATGGGAGCCAATTCTTCGCAGCTTGGCCAGCGATGGTCAGATAAGACTGATTGATTTTTGCAATCGCCTGGGAGCGAAGTCCCTTTATCTAAAAGCACTAGACCTTGGTGAAGAGCGGGGACGCTTTCTGGTATTGGTCAGAGACGGCTATTTCCAGCCGCACCTGGCCAAGATGCTCCAATCGAATCAAAACTTGAGACGATTTTGGGCCCAACGCCGCCTTTCAACTGACGAGCAGCGCCAGCAAGCCACATCATTTTCCGGCGAGCTTGCCCATAAGATGGAAGGTGTACTGATTAAACAACTTAACCAGAACGCCGAAGATGGATTCAAAGTTCTTTTGCCGGCTTATCTGCAGCGCGCCGTTCAAAATGCCGTCGTGGATTACATTCGCCAGGAGTGGGGCTGGGAAAAGCAAACTCTGCAAGATTCATATCTGGACCCAGAGCAAGATGACCCGAGACAAAATGTCGCCGATGACATCAGTCAAGCTCCTGAAAACGTTGCCCTGTCGCACGAGCAAGTTACTCAGTTGAACCAACTTCGCACAGAGCTCAAAGCGATGCTTGCCGAGCCTTCCGGAGCGAAAGACGCATTCAATGTAATAGATTGCCTGTTTGGAATGGGCTTGACGGAGCATTCCAAATCAGGCGAAGAGATGACTATGCGTGAATGTTGCGATAAGCTCAACATCGCCGGCGAAACTCAAGCCCGCAAAATTGCTCGTTGCCAGGTTCTCTTGGACAAGGGACTCGACTTGATTCGGCAGAGGATCAGAGAGAAACTGCCAACCATTGTCGAGTCGTGGCAGGGCGAAATCAATGTCAACAGCGCCTCGAGAAGAGAGCTCACCCAGCAGCTCGGGCTGACCGAGGGCGAGGTAGAAAGACTGATTAGAGGCCGCCAGTATCATCTCTTGCAAGAACTTGCCGACTCCGATGTCGTGAAGGCAAAACGTCTGCCCGAAATAAGCGAAAAAGGTGCCGTTGCTGCGTTTATTCCAATCGATATCAATTCAGCCACCGTGCGCGACTTAATGGATATTCTGGGAGCATCGAAGCAAATGGCTCAGCGCTTGGCGTCCGAAAGACCATTTACATCGTTGCCAGAACTGGTAAGCCGCGGCTTATCAGATCAAGCGGGACTAGACCTGCTTATAAAGCGGGGTGCTGTCCTTCGCACAAAAGTGTCCGATAGCAAGAGAATCGATTTGAATCGGGCCGACTTATCTGAATTTACGACGGCCGGCGTGGTCGACGCCACGGCCAAACTCCTGATCCGGGGCAGACCGTTCTTGACATGGTCAGAACTGGAGGATTTCCTTGGCTGCGAACCAGCCACCTGGACGGTTCTACGCCAAAAGTTTTGTTTGGGGTTAACTCCTGCCTAATTTCCGGTTTGGGTGCGTTGAGTAACCCAGACGGAGGTCTGAGACGAATTAATCGAATCAGCCAAAATGGCGAGGGAAAGAAGATGATGAGCCAAGTCGAAATCGAAGCAGAATTAGTCAGAATGGCTCAATGCCGGACCAAGACGACCGGTTCGCTTTTGCGCGACGAATTGTCCAGAATGGTCGTGGAAGAAGCTATCGTTAGGCTGAATCCGGAGCTCGGCTGGTTGGTTGAATCCGACCAGAATCTGAGTGACTCCGACTGCTTGATCTCTTCCATGAAGATTAACGATATCGTCGTCAACGGATTGCGGATTGATATCAGATCTGTCGACGCAAACGGTGAAGTGACCATTGACCGTTCTTTAATCGGCACGAGCTATCTCAATCATGGCAGCCTGGTGGTAGAAATGACCGGGCAGCAGCGCATCAAGGTAACGGCGCTGGGTGGTCCGGT
>CAZSNX010000446.1:1806-4242 GCA_964607945.1 uncultured Candidatus Obscuribacterales bacterium | reverse complement strand
TGTAGTGATCTCTATGTACATGGGCGGCGGCAAAGAGATCAAAAACGCTGTCGATGCCGGAGCGCTTAACGTCGGAAGAAAGGTGCTCGATGAAGAGCTGGTAGCTGTCCATTTGAATGGCGATGCCAATCAACAGTTCTTCCGTGACGTCACCGATACCGGGACGGTAGATGGAAAGATTACTCTGCGAAATATCAATCGTGTCTGGGCCAAAGCACTCTTTGTAGCTCTCAATGCGGATGCCGCCGGTGCCGATGGTGGTGCTACTGCGGACAATGTCCAGGCGGCCCATGATGGTGCATTGGCGATCAGCAATAATCTTGCGGAGAAACTTACTACTGCCGCGAACCTTGAAGGGTTCTTCACCGATTTTGCTCAGCGCAATTCGGTGCGAATGATCGGGACTGATGTCAGCGTTACAGTCATTCCCGGTGCGGGTTGGCAGACTTCCTTAATGAACAGAGCCGCTGAGAGCAATATTGAAGTTAAGGACAACTTGCCCTCGGCGATCGATGGCGCACTAGTTACTGCCTGTACGCGCAATCCGGCTCCTCCCAGCGCAGCCGGCAAGACATTCTTGCGAGGTTATGCTCCGTTGACGGCGGCCGGGCTAACGTTTTGGCAAGTGCCTTTTCAGTTCGAAGAGAAGCCGCACCTTGTGGCAAAGACTACTTTCGACAACGGCAAGCAACCGCCCCACCCGCTTCCGGCAGTTTGGGAAACTCCTCCTCCGAACGCCTTTTCAGTTAACGGTAAGGCTGTAAAGGCTGGCGCTCCAGGCGAAGAGGCGATGTCGTGGGTGCTCACCAATCCCAAGCAGACTTATCCAATGCAGTTTCCGCTCGGGTTTGTTAGAGTCAAACTTCAAAGGAACATCGTGCAATGGTATCCGGACGGAATTGCTGCTGGCACCGACAATTACAAGTTCGAATCAGATGTGGTGACCAGTGGCTCTTATCCGGCACCGCCATGCGGACTTTGCGTCGCAACTGCCTATGTTGGAAATGAATACTTCCCGCCGAGTTTGTATAAGGCAATCTGCGCAATCGAGCCGATCGGTGGAGAGGCAATGAATCGCCTGCTTCAGCGGGTTAAGGAGATGAATCCGGACTATACGATGAATAATCTCGAAACCCTGCTCGACGATTATTTGATGCCGAACACCGAAGATGCCGAGCACGAGTTCCTTATATGGTCGGACGGTCAAGGTCACATGTCTGTGGCTGACATAAGCGCTGCTGTGCTGCCGGCTGGTTTGGACGCATCACAACATCCCGAAGGCACAGAACTGATTGTGGATGTTGAACCGGCAGTACCGCTCTACAACACCGCCGATTTCGTGATCAAATGTCCGAACGACTTCGGACCGTTTCCAGCAGTTGCGGAAGTGGAAGGGACTCGCACTTGGTACGCCGGCACAGGCTTCAAAGGTGGGTGCTTGGGCGAGTTGGTAATTCAAAGGAAAACCAATGTTTACTTCGGCGGAATTTGTCCGTGCCCGCCGTAAGATCAGCTCTTGGACTATTTCTTGCGTGTGGTCCAGCTGATATTGATGTGAGTCGATGTGCCTTTGGCTGCCTTGGCGCACGAAATCACCATTCGTTGATTGTCTTTGCTGGCAAGCAGGCGAAATAGCCGGCCCTCCTCTTCCATCTTATTGCGAGCCTTTCCCTTCGGCACCTTAACGGTCCATTTTTCCTTGAGGCAGAGAGCTTGATACCAGGCGAAGGCTGTGGCAGCCGGATCTGTCGTCACCATTGTTGCGGACGCAGCAGGGTGCCCTTTGGTTGTGCTGGCAAAGTGTTTGGAGGTGACGTTGCTTGGATAAGCCGGCACCGGAAAGTTGCTTGGAATTTCATCTGATTGTCGAAGTCCGTTTACTTTGGGGTGAAAGTCTCGTCGAGGCGACTTTCCACTTTCAGGCTGCTTTTCTGATTGCGCCTGGCTATCAGCCTGGGCGTAACAAAATTCGCAGCTGCTTCCAGACAAAGCCAATAGAGCCATTGAAGCTGCAATGATGCGAACAAGCTGATGCTCAGCTGGTTTTCTTGCCATTTGCAATCCGTTTATCATGTCTGTCTCCCAAGAATTACTGAGATCATAGCAGCGATTTCAAACCGGACGTGAACCAAATAAATCAAGGCTACCTGAGATAATAAAAGGGCAGCAACAAGAATGCCTCAAATGCGATCTGAGCTGAATGACCAGTGCTCAAATCGAATTCAGGTGCGCTTCTCCTGAAATCGGTTGGAAGTAAGTTGATACTAGATCGGACTATCTTGAAGCAAGGCGGGGAATTAAGAAGGTATGACTCAAGAGGCGGGCAGCGGAACTCCACAACCAGGGCGCGATGAAAACGCCGACGGGCAGTCATACGGCGGCATTGCCGATGCGGCGGAACGCGAGTACCGTCGCCGCAAACCGCTCTTGTCCCGT
>CAZSNX010000446.1:0-1796 GCA_964607945.1 uncultured Candidatus Obscuribacterales bacterium | reverse complement strand
CTGAGTCTGCGGATAGTCAATCGGAGTCCAGCTCGGCAAAATCGCCTGGCGGTGGAAAGGTGCCAAAAACATTAATCGATCAACCGCTCAACACGGACTTGCTTGCAGGTACGGACATTCAGCCGAATTCGGCATTACAGGCGGCTACCTCGGGCACTAAGCCTGCCGAAAATGCGAGTTCACGAAGTTTCCAATCGGCGGAAGATCCCGAACCGGCTGAGATTGACTCGCAGTCACAGCCTAAGAAGGCACCCAAAGTCATGAAGACGATGCTCGATCACGCTATCTTGCGGGACACTGTGGCCAAAGCAGCCTCGGAACTTGAAGTTAAGGTTGCTGAACAGTTGAAGGCGCGCGCCAACGAACCTGTTAAGCCATTTATTGCGATCGAAAAGTTTAAAATGGCGACTCCGTGTTCGGCCGTTTGGGATAAATCAGCAGATGGTGAGCGATTTCAATACTGCTCTCAATGCCAGCTACACGTTTATGACTTTGGCGGTATAGAGTTGCCCGATGCTGAAGAGTTGATTTTAAAGCGAGAAAATCGCAAGAATGCGCCGCTCTTCAAGAGAGCTGACGGAAAGTTTTTGACCTCGGATTGTCCGATTGCCGCGAAGCGAAAACAAACTTTGTTGTTTGCTAAGGTTGGCGGGGTATTATTTTTCCTTTGTGTATTGGTCTTACTGCTGTTGTTGCCGAAGCAACCTTCCACTACAGTCGAAGACGAACGATTTTCTAAGAGCACAGGTTTTGCCGAAAGTCGTGTGGAAAGCGGCGCATCGAAGGGTCAGCAGCCCACAGTTCAGCGACAGACACCGGCCGCTCAGTCTGTCGCTCCATTTGCTTTCCAGCCAGCTAAGGATGCCCCAGCTGGAAGTAAATCATCTTTGGAGCCAGGGCAAAGTGAGAAGTACTGGGAATCTCAAAGCGGCCAATAGTAGTAGCGGTTAAGAGAATTTGTTGCTTTTCAGCACCATATGAGGTGTCAGGACTGTAATGGCAGGTTTCTTAGCCGCGGCGAAATCGATTCATCAGTGCAATATTAAAGAAATCTGCAGTGCAATCGGCGAATTTTGGCAATCGTAAGGGTCCAAGTGCATAGTTTCGTGTCGTTTTTTTCGGTCGATTACACTTCGAAGGCGGAAATGGTACAATTTCCGTTGATTCGGGCTATTAGCTCAGGTGGCTAGAGCGCACCCCTGATAAGGGTGAGGTCCCTGGTTCGAGTCCAGGATGGCCCATATTTCATTCTTCGTTTAATTGTCTCCTCGGCGATTTGGCTGCAGGAGACTTTTAGTTAGTTAACCGTAGTTACCGCTGGCGATTGGCTTTGCGTTATCGGTGAATTTGAACCAATCCCTCGCTCATGCAATGAGAATGTCCCGGCCTGTGCCGAGTCGTTGATTCCCCGTGATTCATCAAGCAACTCTTGCCAGGCCGATACGACTGTCTTGAAGACATCCTGGCTTCTGAAATTTGAATGGGCTCTGTCCACTGAGCGGCAGAAGGCAGCTTGCCAGTCGCTTTCGGACCACAGGCAGGTGGACTTGATTAACTCGGCCGCTTGCTCGGGGCTTGAGAAGTAGAATCCGGCATCACCGGCATAATTTCGTACCTCGGGCCTGTCGTAGCCGAGAATGACTGCTCCCGTGGCCATTGATTCGGCTATAGAGATGGACATTCCAAATGGTTCGTCTTGGCGGAACGTATGCATGTAAATGCCAGCTCGCTTAACAATCTCTTTGATCTCAGCCGGCTGAATATTGTGGAGTATCTTGACAGGGCTGCCAAACTTA
>CAZSNX010000445.1:0-4245 GCA_964607945.1 uncultured Candidatus Obscuribacterales bacterium | reverse complement strand
GAGTACAGAATGAACCCGAGCGGTAACCTGATGGTGCTGGATAAATTGCCGGAAGGCAAGTTGCGTCTGGTATCGTTCCGGGATTCCAGCGGTGTAAGGACGAGTTATAGCTATGATGCCAAAGGTGAGTTGAACAGTGAGACTAGGGAGTATCCCAACGGGCAGAAAAGAGAGCTGGTCAGGCAGGGTAACAGCGACGACTGGAAGAATAGCGACGGACAGCTGGTTAAGTGCAAATCACAAGTGCTGGCGGATGGCTCCGTCCAAATGACTTATCCGGAAAAGAACTTTGTATTCACTCAAAATGCATCGGGCTCGGAGTTGGTTCATGAAATCGGTAAGGACGGTAAGGCTCGGCTGGTGCATAGCACAGATACGCTCGGACGCGAAATTCAATTTACTTACGCCGGCAATGAGCTAAACAAGATGGAGATTAGCCGGATAGTCGCCCAACCCGGTCAGCCTCCTTTCAAGCAAACTCTGGTGTGGGAAAAGACCGGCGTAGATAAGGAAGGCAATGAGGTTTGGGAAACGGGTAATCGCAAGCATAAGTTTGTCGGCAATCATCGTGTGCAAGAGGATGGATCTCTCGTTCGCGCGGAAGCGGGCAAGACGACCGAATCAGTCTTTTCCGTGCGCGGCATAACTTATGAGCAGCCGAAAAAGAAGGAAGAGAAGAAGCCTGAACCGAAGGAACCTGAAAATAAAGAACCAGGTGAGAAGAAGCCTGAGGTGAAGAAGCCGGAAGCTAAGAAGGACGAAGAGAAAGAGGCTGAAAAAAAGCAACCGGAGCAAAAGAGTCCTGAGGTAAAGGAACCGGAGAAAAAGCAGCCGGAAGAGAAGAAGCCCGAGGTCAAAAAGCCTGAGGTAAAGAAGCCGGAAGCAAAAAAGGGTGATGAGAAGAAACCGGAAGAACCTAATCCCGATGACGATTGGGATGATGAGGACGACGACCCAGAAGCCCCCTAAAAGGGCTGCCGTCCTGGCTGTGCTGGTGATCCTCTAATCTTGGCGGAAGTGTGAAGCAGCTGCGGTTGTCCGGCGGTTGCCGCTAAATGCTGCAGCTGATTATTCCCGCAAGGACACAAGTATAATTAGCCTAGGACCACTCTTTGTGAGGCTCGTAGTTTCGGTAAGCAGTCTGGACTTTGATTACTCGGACATCCGGTATTTCACGATTGCTGGCAGGAGTTTGGCTCCTGGTGCTTCTTCTTTGCGGTAGCCAAGCCGGCTATGGGCAATCCACCAGTTTTGTAGGAGCCGAGCCGACCGGCCCATCTGGTGAAGTGATTCCGTTGAGCGGTATGGCCAAGGCGGCAATCGGGCTGCAGGTCGAAACTGTTACTCGCAGGCCGCTGCCGCTTACGATTGAGACCACCGGCAAAATTGAGTCGATTCCACTGAGAGAGTTCATTCAACACGCTCCTTTGGCTGGACGGATTACCGATGTCAAAGTCGAGCTTGGAGACAATGTCCAGGCTGGTGACGTAATGGTGACAGTCGACAGTCCGGAGATAAATCAGCTTGCAGCCGCAACGGTGCAGAATAAGGCCGATCTGGAAAGCGAGATATCGGAAGCAGAAAGTCAATTCGGAGCGGATATAGAGCAGGCTCGCGTACAGGTCAATCTCTGGGAAGCGTCGGTTAAGAGAGAGAAAAAACTCTTTGAAGAAGGAATCCTGGCTCAAAAGGCCCTGCTGGAATCCCAAGCGCAATACAAACTGGCTCTAAGCAAGTTAGAAGCGGCCGTCAAGAAGAAGGATATCGCTGTAAACGCATTGAAAGTGAAGTTGAAGGTGTCACAAGAGTCGCTCAGTAGCAAGCTAAGCCAGCTGGGAGTATCGGATGCCGAGATAGAAAAGTCCTTAGCGAGCCAGCGGACGATTTTGTCGGTGCCGGTCCGAAGCGTCAGAACTGGGATAGTAACAGACATTCAGGCATTTGTCGGAGAGGGGATTGACACAAAAGATCCGCTCTTCAGGATCTCTGACTTGCAGGAAGTCTGGGTGACTGGCGATGCCTACGAAGATGACATGGCCAGAATGAAAGTTGGGCAGCTTGCCACAGTAAAAGTCTCAGCGCTGCCAGATGAGGTGTTTCACGGCAAGTTGGTGTACATCGGCCGGCAAGTAAGCCCGGACACTCGTACATTGCCGGTGCGGCTGCAAGTCAGTAATGACGACATCAAGCTCAAGCCGGGCATGTTCGCTTCCGTTTTTATCGAGACTTCCGAACCGACACTGGCTATCATTGTGCCGCGAGAGTCGGTGGTAGATAGAACCGGTCATCATCTGGTGTTTGTTGAGACGAAAGGTGGTTATCAGGCTTGCCGCGTCAAGGTCGGACGTAGCCTGGGAGACAATTTGGAAATCACTCAGGGTCTACAACCCGGCCAGACAGTTGTAGTCAGAGGGGCGTTTCAATTGGCAGCCGAGATGCTCAAGAGTCACGGTGGACTGGAATTGTTCGAGCAGCCGACCCAGGGCGACCATCAAGCGATGGAGGATGCCGAGCAGGATGCTGCCGACCGTAATCGCTTGTTCAGTTACCAGGCTCTTGCGCTGGCGGTTCTGGCCGCTTTTGTGCTCGGCTTTGGCATCAGTATGGTCTTTCAAAGATCCTCCAAAAGAGAGGGGGGCCGGGAGTCGGGAGTTAGTTCGGCTGCCGATAATGAAAAAATTCGCCGAGGATGAGAGTCGCCTCTAGAGAAATGCGAGCTACAAATTCCCGGCAATGGGTAGATATAGCGTGGCTCGCCGTTGGGACCGTTGGATGCTAAATCAACTGATTGAATGGTCACTCCACAACCGCTTTCTGGTGGTAGTGCTTGGCATGATTCTGGTAATTAGCGGTTGTGCGGTGGCATCACGATCGAATGTCGACGTATTGCCCGAGTTTGCTCCCCCACAGATCGTTATTCAAACTGAGGCACCAGGGTTGGTGGCGGAGGAGGTTGAGTCCCTGGTCAGCCTGCCGCTCGAATCAGCGCTCAATGGCACTCCTGGCGTGGCTTTGGTGAGATCGATCTCGCAGACTGGCATTTCGATCATTACCGTTGTGTTCAATTACGGCACAGACATCTATCTCGATCGCCAACTCGTCAACGAAAAGATTCAACTTGTGATTCCTCGACTGCCGCAGGGTATGGAGCCGCCGACCATGCTACCGGTGATGTCGGTGATTGGAGATATCTTTAAGATTGGCTTGGTTTCGGACAAAATCTCGCCGATGGAGTTGAGATCGATTGCCGAGTGGCAGATTCGCAATCGAATCCTGGCGGTTTCCGGTGTTGCGCGCGTTTTGATTTTCGGTGGAGACCTGCGGGAGTACCAGGTGATGGTGGCTCCGGACAAGCTCAAGTCTTATGGCGTGACGCTCAAACAGGTGCTGGATGCCGTCAGTCAGGCTAATGTGGCTGCTCCCGGCGGATATCTGTTGACCGCCGAGCAGCAGATGCCGATTCGGGGTATTGGGCGGATTGCTAATCTGCAGGAGCTGGAAAATTCGGTGGTTGTCAGTCGGTCTGGAACGCCTGTGTTGTTGAAGCACGTTGCTGACGTTCGCATCGGTGCTGCTTTCAAGTATGGCAATGCGGTTGTTAACGGCAAGCAGGGTGTGGAGATAGTGATAAGCAAGCAGGCCTGGGCCAACACGCTGGTAGTGTCCAAGCAGGTCGAGCAGGCGATTGCAGAAGTGCAAAAAGGACTTCCCGACGATCTTAAGCTTGTCTATATCTTCAGGCAAGCGACTTTTATCGAGACCTCCATTACAAATGTATTGTCCGCAATCGCGACCGGCGGCGCAATGGTAGTGATGGTTCTGCTGCTGTTTCTACTCAGTTGGCGAACATCAATCATCAGCCTGACGGCAATTCCGCTCTCGCTCTTGGCTGCGACTGTATTGATCAAAGCGTTCGGTGGAACGATCAACACCATGACTTTGGGCGGTTTGGCAATTGCCGTCGGTGAAGTCGTAGACGATGCGATTGTAGATGTGGAAAATGTTTACCGCAGGTTGCGCGAAAACAAAATGAGCGCAAGTCCGAAGCCGACTCTGCTGGCAATTTACGACGCTAGCCGAGAGGTGCGATCGGCGGTTATCTACGCAACCTTCATTGTGGCAATGGTCTTCCTGCCGGTCTTCAGCTTGCCGGGGGTTGAAGGAAGGATCTTCAAACCATTGGGAACAGCCTACATTTTGGCGACGATGAGCAGCCTGCTCGTGGCTCTCACTGTCACTCCCGCC
>CAZSNX010000444.1:0-4279 GCA_964607945.1 uncultured Candidatus Obscuribacterales bacterium | reverse complement strand
ATTGCTCGAGGTTTGTAAGTTGCTTCAAGCTAGCGACAGATAGATCTGTAATCGAATCTCGATTTGTCAGCCTTTGAAGATTCAAATCCTTCAAATCCTTGAGCGCAGACAGGCTCTTAATCCCACTATCAGTCACTTTCGTATCGGAAAGATCGAGGGTTCGCAGCTCCTTCAATTGAGAAATGTTCTTTACGCCACTATCAGTAATATCAGTATGCGAAAGATTCAGACCGTACAGATTCATGTCCATGATATGCTCGGTAGGCTTATCGCTCACAAGCGAGTCCTTAAGATAAAGATGTTTCAGTTCTTTCATTCCAGCTATGTGTTGTTCGACTCCTTTATCTCCGATGGCAGTTGAACCCAGGTTGATGTACTTGAGATTCGATAAGGCTTTCAATCTCGCAAGTCCGTCATCAGTTATTGAGTTACCAGACAGGTCAAGATTGTCAAGTTTAGAAAGGGACGCTAAATTGGAAAGCCCGTTGTCGGTTATTCTGGAACTTGAGAGATTGAGAGTTTTCAAACTGGAGAGTGTCCCGATGTGCTTGAGCCCGGCATCGGTAACTTTCGTATGGTCTAGCATAAGTTCCTGCAGATTCGATTTCCCTTCCAGATGATTCAAGGAGTCGCTGCGCAAGTCAGTATATCCGAGATCCAGAGATTGTAATTTACCCGACTCTTTTAGATGCTCGAGGCCGGATCCCTTAATTTGAATGCTTCCTCTTAGATTCAGCCTTTCTAGATTTGTAAGTCCCTTCATAGCAGCGAACACATCGTCAGTCAGAAACTGGCTTCCAACCTTCAATCCCACAATGTCAGATTTGCCCGCAAGTGCCTCCGAAAGCTTCTCTTTCGTTAGTCTCTGGTGGTTGAAATCCAATTCCCGACGCACGGGCGCATCACTTCCAGCACCCTTGGAAGCATCAGACTGAGCTTTACTTGGGGCCTCACTATCAGCCTTCACCAATTGCAGAGGCTGCCGATCCATATCACCGCCCGTTCCAGAAGATTGACAATCAAGATCCAAATAGCCAAGCATCCCTGTCATATTGGATCTCTTCGTTTCTGTAGGCATCTGTTCCTTGAGGAGGTCCAATGGCTTGAACTCAATAACATTCTGCTTGCCAGAATCATCAAGACTACTTTCGTCTGCCGGTATTGATTTGCAGTCTATCGGCAAGTTTCTTTCAATCATCTTTTGATTCTCCTGAAGTTAAGCGTTGGGTTGATGGACGCTAGTTAGAAGGTTCTCTCGACGACAATTGGCTTTGTCTGCACACAAGCGGTCATACTGCTTGTCGTTGTTAATTGGGTTTCCCTTAGAAGTCCAAAGTATGAAGGTCATCGGTCAAACTGTTGTAAAATGCGATCCTGCAAGAAGGAAGTTTCTACAAATTTGCAGAAATTCGTGGCATTTGTCGAGCCGGCATTCGGACAAATTAAAGAAGCGAGCCTGGGTTTTCGCAGATTCGCGTTTCGCGGTCTGAAGAATGTTCAACGCGAATGGCTGCTTGTATGCGCTGCGCACAATCTACAAAAAGTAGTCCGCCACCGACAATCTGAACAAAGAGCCCAGACAGCGGTCATCCCTGATCAACGCGCGGCTTAAAGCAGTTTGTCAATTGCCCTCAAAACGGCTGGGACTATCACCTGCCGGTACTATCCATCTGCTTTTGGGACTGTATTGTTTCATCAAATTTGGTTGAAACGCCGCCCCGAGTCAAATCCTGGAAGTGGCACATCAGTGATGGTTCCCAGCTTCAGCTGCCATTGGACGCTTTCATCTTTTTTGATGAAAGGACATAAGCACTCCAAGTCGGTAGCTCCCGTCGTAGGTAAGGAGCTTAACCAACAGAAATTACCGGACTGTATGCCGCCCGCCGGCAGTACTTCGCCGTGACAAGGCCGGGGCACCTAAATCCGCCAACCTCATGGGTTCTCGTGCGGCGCGGATGCATGGTTTGAAGCTCAAACACGCGCTTTTGCTAATTGGTTTACGAATGAACTATGTTGGGGCGATAACAACCCTTCATTCAGAACTTTCATTGATTGACGATAATCCAGCGACAGCAAGGCTCGATTGTCTATCCAAAGTCCGGGAAAGACTCTCGAGCGAGTAATGCCGGCATCATCAGCTCTAAGTTTTCGGCGGCCAATCAGGTCAAACCACAATATCTCTCTTGGCTGCAGGCAGATCACCAGGTATTCCAAGACTCCGGAGCGCAAGTACAGCTTCTTTTTCAGGTGAAGATCAATAGACCGGCTGCTGTTTGCTACCTCAGCAACTAGTTCCGGCGCACCCAGTACATAAGGACCATTGCCAGCGTTGAAGGCATCCTTGGACCGACCAAGGCATTCAGGTAACACTCGCAGAAAAGCGTCCGGTTGGACTTCATCTTTTTTACTGAGAATAACCGTAGCATTGTCACAGACTTGGACCCCTGGAGTTGATGCTTCGTACGCATCCAAAAGCGCGATTATCCGGGCATGAGCTTTACCATGCGGCTGAGCAAGCGGCTCGGCGACATAAACCGTGCCGTTTACTAGTTCGGCTCTGAAAGATTCAGGCATGTTTTCATAGAGGTCGTGAAACTCCCTTTGTCCGAAGGAATCTCCGTTGTGCAGTAGAGTGACCGCCTGACTGTTGGCATACTTGCGAGCAGCTGTGGACATTACTTAAATCCTCTTATTTCTGGCTTCAATTGCCGAACTCAGCAGATTCGTACGTGACTTGCCGCTTGTTGCGAGGTCTTTCTATTATAGACGGGCTAACAGCCCTTAAAGTTCAGCTTACCGGCTGCCAACAACAGTTTGGAAATTGAGTCAGTTCGCTAGTTTGGGAAGAGAGTTCCAGCGAGGCGAAGCGGGTTTGGCTCCATACGGCTTAGGTTGCCGCTGATGTTGCTCTTTAGCTTCAGACTGGCTGCCAGTTGTGTCTCGACAATCGCTAACTGACGTTGCTACTTAGAAGCAGAAGAAACAATGCTGACCTTCCGGAATCTGGCAGCGACCGTCTGAGAATTAAGGAAACTTGAATAAGCTTCCAGATTTCTGGGCATAAATCTAGCGGAACACTTAGCACGAACATTTCTGGAGGCAGTAACAGTTGCTGCTCGCCATCATATTGCTGTGTCTGAACCTGGTTGTGGTTCAGGGACCGGTTTCAGGCCGGCCATTGAGCGCCCCGACTTCAAGCGGGGAGCTGATGGAGCTCAACGAAGCGCGGCTCTACATGGTCTCGCTGATTAACAGAGACAGAGCTTCTTTTGGATTGGCGCCGGTAGAGCTTGACCCCGTAGCGACCGCTGCCGGGCAGGAACATAGCGATGATATGGGAGTGTTCAAATACATCAGTCACTGGGATATGCAAGGTCGCAAGCCCGATCAGCGCTATAGCGAGGTCGGCGGTCAAGGCGCCGTTTCGGAGAATGTGCTTGTCACTCACGATTTTGCCGAAGGGGAGACCTATGCGCTAGCTCCTAAACAACTGTTCCGCAAGTCGGAGCTAGAGTACATGGAGTCGCTGTTCTTTGATGAACAGGCGCCAAACGATGGTCACCGCAAGAATATCTTGAATCCTCATCACAACAAAGTTGGCATCGGTCTAACCGTGACACTGCCAGGTGGACGCGTAGCCTGCACGCAAGAATTCGTCAATCAATATGGCAGCGTGACCAAGTTGCCCGACCAGCATCAACGCGGTCAGAGCATTGCCGTTAAAGGCGAGCTTCCGAAGGGTGTTTCCATTTACAGCGTGGACGTGTATCGCGAAGACCAGCCGAAGCCTATGTCGCGCTCTGAATTGCGAGCAACCCATTCATACACGATGCCAACGGAAAATGTCGCTCGTTACTTCCCACCGCCTTATCTCTCTCCTGCTCGCATGAACGTGATCAAGACCGAAGACGGCGAAAAGTTTGACATTAACGTCAAAGCAAGTTCCGACTGGAAGCCAGGATTGTATTACGTTGTTGTCTGGGTGAAGAAATCAGACAGCACCGCACCACTGGTGACGTCGACCCAAACCGTTGCAATCAACTGAAAGCTGGTTGGGCTAAGCATCTCTAAGTTCGCTCTGTCTCGCGATGTTTCTTGAACTGAATCTTCTCAATCTCTCGAACAGCCAGGCTGTATGAGACGAGGTTGCCATTGCCGTTTTTCTTCGCCCACATCATGTGGTCTACGGCTTGCTTGCGGTCGCCGCCGGTCAGCATCATGTTGATGCCGATGTAAGCATGCACATCGGTCAGTTTGTCCACATCACTTCCGGCCTGTG
>CAZSNX010000443.1:0-4284 GCA_964607945.1 uncultured Candidatus Obscuribacterales bacterium | reverse complement strand
CGGTTCTGCTCTCCGTCGAAAACGTAGTCAGTTGATACGTACAACATCGGACGATCGAGCCTGGCACAGACCAGCGCGATGTTCTCAGTGCCATAACCGTTGATCAGGTAGGCGAGGTCAGGCTCTGATTCAGCCTGATCGACTTTTGTATAGGCTGCCGCGTGGATGACCAGGTCGGGGCCGGCTGCGGTAACGATGTCTATAACCTGCTGGTAGTTGGTCACGTCCAGCTCTTCTCTGGGAAGACCCAGGACTGTGTGACCTCGATCTTCCAAGCATGGCGCAAGCGCCTTCCCTAGCATCCCGCCGGCACCGGTAAGTAATATTTTCATCTCTTAGTCAGGCCTTTCACGAATCCGTGGCGCCTATTTTGCCGCCACTTGCATCGGTGTCGCTGCAACATTTACCGCAGTAAATTCTACATTACGCAAGACAGAGTTAAGCCATTTTTGGTTTTCTTTGTACCAGTTGACGGTTTGTTTCATTCCGGTCTCAAAAGTATGTTCCGGTGTCCAGCCCAGTTCGTTTTGAATCTTGCTGGAATCAATTGCGTAACGGCGATCGTGTCCTGGCCTGTCCTGAACGTACTTGATCAGATCTTCACCCTTACCCAGTTCTGACAAAACAAGCTTGGTGATCTCAATATTCTTCTTCTCGTTGTTGCCACCGATGTTATAAACCTCTCCCGGCTTTCCTTTGTGGAATACCATGTCGATGGCGCGGCAATGATCTTCGACATGCAACCAGTCTCGAACATTCAGCCCGTCGCCGTATACCGGCACCGGTTGATTGTTCAAAGCCTTGCTGATGAAAAGCGGAATTAGCTTTTCGGGATGCTGGTAGGGACCGTAGTTGTTGGAGCAACGTGTGATGGCAACCGGCATTCCATAAGTGTGATAGTAGGCGCGGCAAAGCAAGTCGCCTCCGGTCTTGCTGGAGGAGTAAGGACTGTTGGGAGCCAACGGAGTTTCTTCGGTGAAGAAACCGGTGTCGCCCAGTGAGCCGTAAACTTCGTCAGTAGAGACCTGCACGAAACGAATGGAGAACGTTCCGTCTTGCTTGCGGCCGTGCTGATAGGCGGCTTCGAGCAAGACCTGTGTTCCAAGCACATTTGTATGGACGAAAACTTGTGGATCATGAATCGAGCGGTCGACGTGGGTTTCGGCGGCGAGATTGATGATGCCGTCTATCTTGCCGAACTTACGACCGGAGACAATCTCGTTGACCAACGCGCTGTCTTCAATCCTGCCCTTGACGAACCTGTAGCGGGGATTGCCCTCTATGTCTTCGAGATTTTCCGGATGTCCGGCATAGGTAACTGCATCCAGATTGATGATGCTGTAGTCGGGATAGCGCTGGAGCAGATGTCTAACCAGATTGCTTCCGATGAAGCCCAGACCACCAGTAAGTAGCAGTTGCATCGATGATTCCTCGCTTGACAAGCCTATTGGAGTTCTCAACTATGAAGAGATTGTCCTAGTAAACCGGTCGGGAGATCAACTTTATCCGCGTAATGTTAGCGAGCGAAAGTAAAGTTTTGACAGTCACAGTCTACATGCGCGGCGCTTGAGAATTCTTCGCTGCCAGCTCCGCTTGTTGCGAAATCATCTGTAGGCGACCGTTTACAGCGACAGCGAGTGCGTCTTGAAACTTCGCTCCACCGGTCGAATCAAGATGCACAGCGTCTAGGAAGTCACCGTCAACCAGCTTGAGAGAATCCTGAAAATTTATAAATCCAAGATTCTCGCGTTTGGCTAAATTGGACACTTCAGTTAAGTAGCGGTTGTAGTAATCGTCTGGGTACAAAGCTCTATTCTTTTGAGTGATCGGCATATTAACGAATAAGATGTCGACATTGTTTTGCTTGCATAACTTAACAAGTGCTGTGAGTTGATCCAGTTCGTAGTCGAATCGTTTCCAGTCCGGCGGATTGTAACGCTTCGAATAGTCAGCCAATTGATCGGCAAGATTCTTGTCGGGACGTTTTTGATCGGATGCTTCCACCTTTGTCGAAGGCTTGGCGGCATCAATCGGTTTGGGCGTATCGGCTGCCGGGCAGGGGGAGGAGGCTATCACCGCTTCCGGAGCCGATGGTGCCGGCTGTGCATCCGGCAATACCGGTGCCTTCTCCTTTTGCCATTTCTGGGCATCGGCTAGATCTCTTGGATGGTTGAACAAGTTGGAGGCCAACTCCAGTCCCAATACCTTGTAGTCGTTACGCACCCGGCAGTAATTGGAAAGCGTGTAGGTGAAGAGGTTCTGGGCAATATCGGGGGGGACGGCTGACGGGTTGCCGAGCTTGGTGATGTCGCCGAGATCTCCTAAGGCTTTATAGGTGGGGGTGCTGCCTGCCGGCGGCATCAAGTTGTCCGCTAAATCCCGAGGGGCGAAGCCCAATACAAGCAGTTTCGGTTGCTTCGAGTGCTGAATCACTTTCGCGACCAGTAGTCTCATATCGGAGACCATGCAAGCCGCTACCGACAGGTTGAAAATACTGACCGCGTGGTCGGATTTGCGATTCAAGCGGTCTTTCAAGTACAAGGCTTCGGTGTAACTTTGAAATGCATTTAAGCCGCGCCGGTTGATCTCATCCATGAACGGTTTGCTTTCGCCTTTGCGAGCTCTTCCGTCCAGATAGAAAATCGGGGACATCAAAAGCGAGGTGCCGACCAGCATGACGTCCGGTGCTTGCTTGCGCGCAAGCAGCTCTGAAAACTTGTATGTAAGCGCTGATTGCGTTAGCTGAAAGGCGTGAACCTGTCTGAAGTCGATGTACCTCAACGGGTTGAATATGCGACTTCCGAAATCAGCCAGAAGAAGCAAAGCAAGCAGCCAGAGTGCTGTGCTGTTTAGCAGTCTCTTGGCGATGCGCGTGCATTTAGTTGTGAGATTTTTTGTTTCCATCAACAAGCGAAATATGGAGCTGGCATCTTTCGGGAAAGGTTCGGCAGACTGCCTCGATTATAAAAACGCTGATCCTACCACGAGCAAGTTAGTCCATTCTAAAGAAGGTTCAACACTGTTGTTCAGCAAACAAAAAGCACGTCATTTAACTTAAACAGGAATTAGTATCATCGATCTAAAAGGTACATGTTAAGCTTGCATGCTTTGATTGGCGCATGGCGATGTCTTGAGGCAGTGTGAGCACAGATGCTCTTTAACAGCATTCAGTACCTAATTTTCTTGCCGACCATAGTGTTGCTCTTCTGGGTACTTCCGGTGCGTTTCCGGCTGCCGATGCTGCTTGTCGCCAGTTATTACTTCTACATGAGCTGGTCGCCTGCATTCATTTTGCTTATCTTGCCGATGACGCTGTTCAATTGGCTCTGGGGCAAGGTTTTGAGCAAGTCCACCGCAAAGGCCAAGTTGGTTTTCGGTGTGGGGATTGCGGTCAATCTCTTAATCCTGGGCACCTGCAAGTATGCCGATCTTTTTGTCCATAGTGCAGCTTGGCTGGTAGGCGTTGCAACCAAGCATAATCCCGGCTGGGCTCTCAACTGGATACTGCCGCTCGGAATTTCGTTTTTTACATTTGAGTTTATTCACTACCTGTTTGAGATTTATCGAGGGAAGAAGCCGATCGATTCATTTGTGCTCTTTGCCTTGTTCGCTGCTTTCTTCCCGACCCAGATTGCCGGACCGATCAAACGATATCCTGATTTTGAAGCTCAGATGCTCGCCGAGCAGAAGTTGAAACTGTCGCTCTTTGACGAGGGAGTTCCGCTGATTGTGATTGGTTTGGCAAAGAAGCTCTTGCTTGCCGACAATCTTGGCGTCTTTGTTCAGATGGGCATAGCCGAACCGACTGCCTATGGCGCGCCTGAGACCTGGTTGTTTATGTACGCCTTCCTTTTTCAGGTGTATTTCGATTTCTCTGCATACACCGATATCGCTCGCGGTTCCGCTCGCTTATTCGGGTATAACATTCCGATCAATTTCAATCTGCCGTTTTTTGCCAAAAACATCTCCGATTTCTGGCATCGCTGGCATATCTCGTTGTCCAGCTGGTTGAGAGACTATCTCTTCATACCGTTGGGCGGGTCGCGCGGTGGAGAATGGGCTACCCACAAGAACATGCTAATTACGATGGGTCTAGGCGGTCTGTGGCATGGCGCGTCCTGGAATTTTTTGATCTGGGGTCTCTACAACGGTCTGTTGTTGGTGATTCATCGCGAATTCGTCAAATGGAAGGACTCTGTCGGCTTCCTCAAAGCGTGGAGTCAAACGCGCTTGTACGGAGTGATGTCGATAGTTGCTACTTTCCATGGCATCTGTCTGGGAATG
>CAZSNX010000442.1:0-4296 GCA_964607945.1 uncultured Candidatus Obscuribacterales bacterium | reverse complement strand
ATGGGAGTGATTATCGTCACGTCGCAGCTGCACATCGTCCTGGACCATCAGCCACACGGCGGTGCCATCAGAAACATCATGGCACTGCCGGAAGCAGTGATGGCGTTGTTTGACGCGGCAGCGCCCACGAATCACCGCCTGGCAGCGATAGTCGGTGCCTGTACGGTAGCCTGCGCGTTGCTCTGGCGTTTGTTCAAACTGGACAAGCGCCTGCACTTACCGGAGCCGCTGGTGCCCATCGTGCTGGCCACGGCTGGAGCGTGGTTTCTCGGTTTGACCATCCAGCGGGTCGAAGTTCCTGATGCAATCTCAGACATGATCGCGCCAATTGGCCTGGAGCAACTGTCTGTGTGGGCCGACCTCGCACTGCTGAAGGTAGCTCTGACCATAGCATTGATCGCCAGTACTGAAACGCTATTGAGCGCCGCGTCCATCGACCAGACCACCGGTGAGCGCAGCGACTACAACAAGGAGCTGCGCGCTCAAGGCATCGGTAACCTGACCTGTGGATTCCTCGGTGCCTTGCCGCTGGCTGGGGTAGTGGTGCGTTCTAAAGCCAATGTTGAGGCCGGCGCACGCACTCGTTGGTCCAGCATCATGCACGGCATATGGTTGGTGCTTGCGGTAGGCGCCCTACCGTTCTTGCTGGAGAAGGTACCGACTTGTGCTCTGGCGGCGCTGCTCGTCCTTATTGGCGTCCGGCTGATCGACTGGGCGGCAGTAAAGGACCTGCGTAAGTTCGGCTGGGGTGAAGTGGTAATCTTCACTACCACGGTGGTACTGATCGTCGCCAACGACCTGCTCTTAGGAGTGGGCGTCGGTCTGCTCCTGGCATTAACACGGGCTGTCTGGAAGGTCTTGCGGGTCAACGTCCGCGTGGTGAAAGAGGAGGGAAATCGGTACCAAGTCTACCTGACAGGGGCCGCTACCTTCGTCTCCAAGCCATCGCTGGCTCGCGAACTTGACAAACTGCCTGCATCGGTAGAAGTGCATCTGCATTATGATGCATTGCTGATCATCGACCACGCCTGCCTCGAATTGCTCTCGAATTGGGCTGTCAGCATGGAAAAGTCGGGGGGCAAAGTGATCGTGGACTGGACAGATTTGACCAAACGAGCACAGTCGAATCAGCTGTCACAAAAGTAGTTCGGTAGAGAGAGCGCGCGGCACCTACCGCTCTTTCGTTTCTACATCCAATCAATCAATACAGCACCATAACAGGAGATCTGATGGGAAAGCACCTGTACAACATCTTGCGCGTGGTCATGGCCGTTCTTTTGGTGGCCGGACTCCTGGGCGCGCTTGAGATCAGCATCCTCAAAGAGCATGCCAGCCCGTTGAACTGGAAACACTTCGCCACATCGGTGGGCATCGTCGGCGTCATCATCGCATTGATGTGGGAAGAATCCTCCGGGCAGTGATCCAGAGAGCTGAGCACTGTATCACCAGAGCCGGAGAGCTTCCACACCGAGCCCTCCGGACTTTCCCAATCTTTTTTTAGCACACAGGAAGAATTGGGATGAAGTGCTTTACTAGAGGCCCAGAACCGGTCATGCAGACACAGGGATTATCGCTTCATTTCAGCGCCTTCTTTGGGCTTCAACGCCTATCAAATTCACGGAGTGAAAGTGATAGGCATATTTTTTGGGGGACACTTCACTATATCACCCAGTACAATAGCGGATCGGCCCAGACGGATTGAATCAGACGTTTCCGCCAATGCTCTAGAACTCCAAGATCGGTTCAGTACAGAAGAGCGCTGCGCGCAGACACAACTGAAACTACGATGGACACAGCGATCAATCTGACCGAAGTGCCGGCACGAGAACGCTTACTTCCAGACCGATCTTTGCAGCAGAGCCCGTGAGCGTGATATCCTTTCACTTCCTCAATCGGGAAATGTCATAGTCCTGTAATGAACTACGCGCAAGCAATCGAATATATTCTTACTTACTCAGACATGGAACGTGGAACAGCCCCAATCGACAAGCTGTTAATGTCTCTGGACTCCATGAAATCATTGCTAGCACGGCTTGGAAATCCGCAAGACGAAAGGCATACCGTGCATATCGCAGGCTCGAAGGGCAAAGGCAGCACGAGCACAATGGTAGCTTCCATTTTGAAACATGCCGGCAAACGCACGGCATTCTACCAAAGCCCTCATATGCACTCATACACAGAACGTGTGCAAATCGATTCTTCACCCGTTTCACAGCAGGAATTCGCTGAAGCTCTGCTGGCAATTAAAGATGCGGTGGAAGCGGAGAACACCAGCGGAAACGGACCGATTGTCACTTTCGGGATTCTGACAGCAATATTTTTTGAGATTGCTCGCAGACGGCGCGCCGACTGGCAAGTCCTCGAAGTTGGATTGGGCGGAACAACGGATGCAACCAATGTCTGCAACGTTAAGGAAGTTGCTGTGATAACACCGATCAGCATCGAGCACACTCTACTGCTCGGGGCGACTGCTGCCGAAATCGCCGTACACAAAGCCGGCATCATCATAGCGGGAAGCACGGCCGTATTAGCGCCGCAGCGAGACCCGACGGTAAAACCGCTAGTCGAGCAACGCTGTCGAGAAGTCGGCGCCCGACTAGTTGATGTGGATCAAAATTACAAGCGCAAATTGATTGAAACAAGCAGAGACCGGCAGTTCTGCAGCGTCTCAGGCGCCGGACGCAACCTCACTATCAACATGCGCTTACTGGGCCAGCACCAACTCGACAATGCAGCAACAGCCATCGCAGTCGCTGATACGATTTCCGAGAATCAATTCGCTTTGAGCGATGACTGCCTGCGCGAAGGTATCGCAAACGCCTTTCTGCCTGGGCGGCTCGAGGAGCTGCGGAAAGATCCCACCATAATTGTAGACGGCGCACACAACGCCGAGTCAGCTCGCGTCTTGCGAATCGCCCTCAAAGAGCACTTTCACTACCGGCGGTGTATTCTCGTTCTGGGAGTCAACAACGACAAGAAAATAGACACTATCCTACAAGAGCTTGCGACAGTCGCGAACTTCTTAATCGCCACTCGCTCGCAAAATGCACGTTCGATGGACCCCGCAGAGATCGCTCAAAACAAAGAAGTCGGCACAGCTAAAACGATCGTTACAACCAGTTTGCCGGAGGCTGTCGATCGCGCCTTGGCACTTGCAGAGAGTGATGATCTCATTTGTGTGACGGGCTCGCTTTACTTGGTATCAGAGGCACGCAGTTACGTCCTTGGTGAAGTTGCGCAACACGCTTAGTACCTTCATGGCTCGCGCGATGAATTTGATTCTTCTTGCCGATGAACACGAAAGCGCCTGAAACGCGCAAGAATCACTTCTATTGCGCCCTTTACCGATCCCCCCGAGAATGCCGCGCACAAAAGACAAAGCACGCCGCATCCAAAGGACACTTGCGCTGCCGCCAGACACCATCCGGCAGCTTTGAAATCACTGAGCATCCAGAAGATGTTCATAAACGCCCAACAGTTCATTGCCGCATTTACAAAGAGATTCGGCCACGATCGTTGTGTATACCGAAAGACGAGCAAACTAGAAGCAATTGTCAGCGCCGCCATTACTTTGGCCGGCACTTGAAGCCCGAGCATCCAGCACGCGTCCATCAAAAACCAGCAGATCGAGCTAACTGTCTCGACGATCTCCAGCTTGACGAAGTTGTCGCTTCCCTGCATGGTTGCCTCCGTCCGGGATAGGATCGCTTCATTCATATCCAAGCTCCGCCTCGCACGGAATTCGACTCCAGCCACCTCTTTGTCATCGCGGTTGTCACGATGTGACAACTTGAAGACTTTTGTAATGTAGCCGACCTCGAAACAAATATCATTAGCGCAAACAGTCAATCCCAAAAGGAAAGGAGAATTGAATCACCGATGACTGCCAAACACGGACATTGGATGCTTCTGTTTATCTTGCTCGTAGCTTGGCACTACTGCCCGTCAGTGCTCACGCAAGAGAGCCAGCGAACTCCTTTAACCGGTCGCGTCGAAGCGTTTAGCGGAGCAGCCGAGCCGGTGCTGCCATCCGACCTGCTGGAAAGCGCTCGCACGAACAGAGCGCTCAGCGGGGAAGCTTCTCAGTCGGGTTCATTACCGCCGAATCTGCGCGGCGAGTGGTTCGGCAGAGTTTCGATCACCCAGATGGACAGTTATCCGGCGCTTCATCCCGAGCCTTACTGTCAGAGCTTCATTCAAGAGATCGGGAATTACTTCCAGACCGGCAAAGCAGGTCAACTGTCAATGCAGTTCGAGCAACTGCCCAGCGGCGAATTGACGGTCGCTTCAAGTGAC
>CAZSNX010000441.1:2848-4297 GCA_964607945.1 uncultured Candidatus Obscuribacterales bacterium | reverse complement strand
GAGGATAAGTACTATGAAAAATGATGATGAAGTAATGCTCGCCGGCGGCGATAAAGCGGCCGGGCTCGTCCATGCGGAATCAGAGACGGAAAGTTCGCGCTCCCGCTCCCTTTCCAATCAAGTCCTGGATGAAATGATTCGCAACAGCAAGAATGCAACCGGTAGTGGTGGCACAGACAATTCAGGCCGAATCAGCAATCAAATTCGCAAGAATGAAGCTGAGTTGGGTCAGTCCGGCTTGAGTAAAAACGGCGATCGGGTGTCTGGGCCGACCAAGCTAAAGGACGGATCGGCTAACTCAGCTGAACAAGGTCAAAGAGACGGTATTCGTGAGGGGCGAGATCGGGTCGACAACATTGTTCGTCCGGAAAGACATGACTTGCATATAAAGTCGGAGAAGGACGGGGTGGCAACTCTTCCGACCGGCGATCAGTTAGTCAAGGACGGCGATCGCGAAATCCTGTTTACACCAAACGGCGATAAACTGAGTGTGAAAGAAGATGGCTCCTTCGAGCTCAAATCGAAAGGAGGCGTTGAGGTGAAGAAGCAAGGCGATCAGACGATAGTGAAGTTCGCCAATGGTGATGAAGTTACTTTCTCGAAGAGAGGAATCACCTCGGTCAGTCGCGATGGCAAAACTGTCGATCTTATTCCTGCCAAGGAGATCATGAATAAGTTGAATGAGCAATATCCGCACGTAAAGCCTGGTTTCAAAGGCGGGGAGGAGAAACAGGGGAATTACGACGATAAGGCGCGTCCCGGCACAGGCAGTGAAAATCGCAAGAATTTAGAGTCGAGTCCGGAAAACCAATCAGGAGGAGGAAGCAATCGAAAGATTGAGCATCCCAGCAATAATTCCGAAAAGCAGAAGAAGTAGCTAAGACTGTGCAGCTGCGCAGTGTTTGCTTTGAAGATCAGTAAGGAATGAAAGAGAAACGGAACACCAAGGTGCCCCGTTTCTCTTTCTGCTTGCTTTAGTGCTGCTCTGAGTCTCGAATCCTGCTTGGGTTTCACGAGTTTTTCACGAAACTAAGCGATATTTTGTCAGTTCGGTGTCTGAAAGTGCGCGCAATGGAATATATACGATCAAGCTGGGTGCAAATGCTATCCATTGTGATGGGATAACGGGCCTCGGCCATGGATTTTGACGTCAGAGAAAATAATCAAGATGAGCAACAGGCGGCTGCCGAGCAGGTTGTGCTGTCGCTGAAAGTTCAAACTGAGATCGGGCCGCCGGTCCCTGTTCGTGCTGTATCAAGTAATGCAAATGAGGGAGCCCGAGAGCAGCGCAATAGAATTGCGAGTCGGGAGGCTGTTTCCAGTTCGGATGCTAAGCCTGATGAATCAGTGCCTCGGTCCAATAATTCTGAAATTACAGCGACGACACGCTCGATTGATGCTCAGCACAGTCAGTCTGGTCGCGAAAGTCGGATCGTAAAGTATCTGCAC
>CAZSNX010000441.1:0-2838 GCA_964607945.1 uncultured Candidatus Obscuribacterales bacterium | reverse complement strand
GTCCGAAAGCAGTTAAAGATGTTAGTTATGGCGAGATCAACAGCAACGAGAGCAATCGGAAGATCAATAATTATCAATTGAACAGCAGAACGAATGATTCTGCCGCGTACAAAGAGGCGTTCAAGGAGGCGCTTTCCAGCCGCAACGATTCCGCAGGCTTGATGAGGAAGATTGAAGAGAGCTCTAACTCGAAGCTTGAGCGTCCAGCTAGCGAGATTTCCAAAGATAACTCGACTTGGGGCCGGTTGGATGGCAATCCGGTGCGGATGGTGGGTAATCCGACAGATCGCCCCAACATCGAGCAGGAAGTAAAACTAGGTCGTACTGACCAAAGTATCGGTGGAGTAGAACGCTACAAGGTGCTGCCGGACTTGAATCCCTCTCGTCCGGGAAAGGAAAGTGGATTTGATGCCGCATCTTTGCGCGATGGTGGCGTGCATATAATGCCGGGTCCGGTCGGTGGTGCGACCGGTAAACCAGTGCAGGAAGAACGACCATCGCCTGGTGAAGGCAGAAGACCGTCAGACGGTCAATTCGTTCATGAGCAGATCAAGCCTGTCGATTCGGCGCGGGGAGCGGCTAATGGATTGGCTGAGCAATGGAGATCGGGTGATGCGGGACGCGGGTCTGGTAATACAGTTGGGGCAGACCATGGCAAAGTGCAGCCGGACTGGAATAACGCTCGTCCAGGAAAGGAAAATGGCATTGATGCCGCTTCAGTGCGTGATGGCGGTATGCATATAATGCCTGGTCCGGTCGGTGGTGCGGCCGGCAAACCCGGACAAGAAGAACGACCATTGCCTGGTGACGCTAGAAGACCGCCGGACGGGCAAATCGTTCACGAGCAGATTAAGCCTGTCGATCCATCCCGGGGGAGCGCTAATGGAGCCACCGAACAACTTAAGCCAGGCGATTCAGGACGTGGTACCGGTAATGCCGGCGGGGCAGACCCAGGCAAACCAGGTGAGACCGGACGAACGACAGGCGGTGCAAACGATTCTTCCAGGCAAATTGATGCGGCAAGAGGTCAAGTCAATGGCGGTTCAAACGAGCCGCAAAGGATACTAGATCCGGCCAAGCCGATCGAGATGTCCAAAGTACCGGGCGGCACTATTAATCACGAGACTTCCAAGCCGGTGGAGTCACATCGAGGGAGCGTTTCGGGTGGGACAGCAGAGCCGGCGAGGCTGGTTGATCCGGTTCGTGTAGCAAATTCAACGCTGCCTTTGTCGGTAGCGGACGGACAGCATTCGGTTGCAGTGAGTCGAGCCAATGCCGTCGAGGAGAAGGATGGCAGAGTGGCCGATACTACAGGCCGCAACAGGGAGTCGATCCTTCAGAATCATCAAGAGCTGACAGCCGTTGATGCCATCAAGTCAATTGGTGTTGGTCTTCCATCTCCGGAAAGAAGAGGCGAGCAGCCGAATGGAGATAAGAACGGGCATGTTGAAGAGCATAGTGCTAGACCGAGGTATACGGTTGGTCCGGGCTCCGTCGTGGGCGCGGAAGTAAGCGCGGACAACAAAATGGTGCCGATTCAGCCAGTCGCAAAAGGTGATTTCGAAAGGGTGGCCGGTGTGTCCGAACAATCAGTCTTGCCGTTGCCTGTCCGCAGTCTTCCGGAAGGGTTGCGCTCTGATGCACGAATCCCTGTAGGAGTTGAATCGACAGGACCACGCGCAGGAACTGAGAGCAACTCCCTGAGAGCTACTCCAAGCGTGGCAGGTGAAGGTGAACGACGGGCAGGACAGAGTTCACAACTGGTCGATTCACAAGGACAAGGAGCAGCCAGAGCTTCCGCTACGCAAAAGCAAGTTGCCAGCGAAGGTGCGGAATCCAATAGAGTGAGACCGGATAGCTCCAGCGGTCAAAATGCCGGTCGAGCATCGGAGGGACCAAGCAAGGGAGAGCTCTCTGTCGTTGGTAAGGGTGATTTGACGGCGAAAGGAGACTTGACTGCGGCTGGTCGTTCTAATGAGGCTGGCAACAATATCGGGCATAGAATGGATTCGCCGTTATCTGCCAAACATGGCGCCGAAACGGGTGTCCGAGACAATCGAATGCCGGCAGGCAAGAGCGGCGAGTCCGGACCAACAAATGCCGGTGGTCTAAGGTTGAATGGTGAAAGCCTGACCGCAAGCAGTAAAGCTGATGGGCCGCAGATTAAGAGCAACGGGCAGGTTAATGGCTCATCGGACGTTGGTGAGCTGTCAGCAGCAAAGGGGCTGCGCGCCGAGCTGCTACCACAAATGGTGGCGCCGTCCGACCGGCGACTGATTCTACCCGATGGGCAAAGAGGCGAGCAGAAATCTGAAGGTGTGAAGGCGGAGCAAAGGCCACTGTCGGAAAGACTTGGGGCTGGTGGCAAGCGATATATTACCGGTGTGGAGATTGCTTTGGCTGCAGTTATTGCAGCGGGCGGAATTCGTAAGATTCGTCTTGATGAGCGCGCCGAACAGACAACTGATCCTGAAACTGACGAATTGGAGCGCGAACAAGAAGTCTCGCGTGGGAGCGAGCGTTGGTACTCGATGGAGATGGTTCGCAGGCTTACAAACGGTGAATTACAGAGACATCAGAGCGAGCAAGTCTTGAAACGACCTGTTTACTTGGTGAGCAAGAATGAAACGCTCGTAAGCATTGCCGAAGAGTTGTTCGAAGATCCGGATCTTGCCTGGCTGATAGCCGATGTAAACGGAGTCTCGCTTAAACAGTGCATGGTTGACGGCAAGCGAGTAGTGGAGTTGCAGGATCGCCAACAGATTGACTTGCCGGTTTGGCAGGATATCATCGAGTTTTATGAAGCAAGACCCTCGGGAGCAATTGCTGCCAATCTTG
>CAZSNX010000440.1:0-4311 GCA_964607945.1 uncultured Candidatus Obscuribacterales bacterium | reverse complement strand
AAGTGAGCCTGTAAATAATGAGCCGCTGGTGATTTTGGGGTCGCATCCTTGTGACCTCGCCGGCATGAAGGTACTGGATTACATATTTATGGCTCCCCCTGGCGATTCGCTCTATATTGAGCGACGCAAGCACATTCTCATCGTTGGGCTTTCCTGCTTGCCAGATAAGTATTGCTTCTGCGAATCGATGGGAACAGACAGTGTTGAGGACGGTTACGACATTTTTCTTACTGACATAGACGACCACTTCTTTGTCGAAATTGCAACTCCAAAAGCCTCACAGCTCTTCTTAGAAAACGACTGTCTCATACCGGCAAGTGAGCCATACAAGCAGGCATTCAAAGATTTCTGGCACGATCGAAAGGCCTTGTTCACGAATCGGTTTGAGACAAGCAACCTGCCGGCATTGCTTGATCTGGAAACCGACAACCCGGTATGGGAAGAATTGGGCAATCGCTGCCTGAGCTGCGGAAATTGCACCTTTGTTTGTCCTACGTGTTACTGCTTCGACATTGTCGATATCGCTCAGCTAAATGGCAGTGGCGAGAGAGTGCGTGAATGGGATAGCTGCCAATTCACTGAATTCGCCCAGGTGGCCGGCAAGAACAACTTCCGCCCCGGACCGATCGATCGTCTAAAGTTCTGGTACAGACACAAGCTGCATGGTTTTCAGGATGCATATCAGCTGCCTACATGCGTAGGTTGTGGGCGTTGTACTGTCTCGTGCCCGTCCGAGATTGACGATATCGTAGGAGTGGTGGTGCGTCTAGAGGGCAGCCAGCCGAGAACCAGTATTTACGCAAAGGAGGAGCACTGAGTAATCCTAATCCTTATCTTCCAGTAAAAGCTGTGTTGCGCAGCATCGACGCGATGACTGAGGACAACCACCTTTTCCATTTCAGCGTGGAGTCAGAGGCTTTCGCGAACTGTATGCCCGGACAATTTTTGGAGGTGTGGATTCCGGGAGTGGGAGAGTGCCCGATCTCCGTCTGTTCTGATAGTGCCGATGGCAGCATTGAGCTGTGTGTGCACCGGATAGGCAGAGTTACCGATGCCCTTTTCAAAATGGAGGAAGGTGACTGGCTTGGATTGCGAGGACCATACGGACATGGCTATCCTGTCGATCTGATGGCAGGGCGCAACATTGTTCTTGTCGCCGGCGGACTTGGAATTGCACCGATTCGCGCACTATTGCAATACATCCTCAATAGACGCGAGCAATTTGCTGAATTGATTGTCATTTACGGCATGCGCCATTCGGTTGACTTGCTTTTCCGTCATGAAATGACGAACCTATACAGGCGTAAAGATCTACACTTGTATATTGGAGCCGAAGAGATCAATTGCCCCGATGTTCCTCCCATCCAAACACAGCTCGGTCGAGTTACCGACATGCTGAGCTTGGCGGAATTCGATGCCAGTTACAGTGCAGCTATTTGCGGTCCGCCGGTCATGTACCCGTTTGTGGTGAACAAACTCAAATCAAAAGGCGTGACCGAGCAAAATACTTTCCTCTCCCTTGAGCGACACATGAAGTGCGCCATCGGGAAATGCGGTCATTGCTTTGTTGGCGGTGTCTACACGTGTCAGGCCGGTCCAGTGTTTTCGCTGTCTGACCTGCGCTTCATTCCGGAGGTCGTGGAGTGTGTCGACTGTTAAGACGACTAATACTATTCCGACAATTTCTGTATACAGTCTAACTGGTTGCGCTGGTGAGCTGTTGGTGATTCTCGAAAACCTAAATAAGATGCTGCCTTACGTGCGCATTTTAGCCTTTCCATTCGCTCAGAGTACCAATGACGATGGACCGGTCGACATCGCTTTTATTGAGGGAAGCGTAAGCAACCCTCACGATCTCGAGAGGCTAAAGTCGATTAGGCAAAGATGTAAGAAGTTGGTTGCGCTGGGCAATTGTGCTGTCTGGGGCTGTGTTCAGAAGGGCGCTTGTTCGCGATTCGTTGCAGAAGAGATGCGAAGGCAGGTATACGGAGAGCAATCAAGCATTGAAGTAATGCCTGCCAGTCGGGTTGAGGACCACGTGAAAGTCGATATCAAACTTTCCGGCTGCCCGATTGATGCAACGCAATTGTTGGCGGTGACAGCCAGCCTGCTTAAAGATCACCTTCCTTACATAACTCAAAAACCGGTGTGCCTGGAGTGCAAACTGAGAGAAAATCCCTGCATTCTAATTGAGCAGAATCTTCCTTGCCTGGGCCCCGTTACTGCCGCCGGCTGCGGAGCCCTGTGCCCTTCGGTTGGTGCTGCCTGTTACGGATGTTGGGGACCATCTGAAGAGCCGCAGATGGATGCGATGGCACAGGTACTTTTAGAAAAGGGATATCGATTGAGTGAAGTGTTAACGAGGTTGCAGGCATTCGGAGCTCCAACCGAGCTATTTTCACGTTTGGCCAGTTCACAAGCATTATTAGATTCTCCTGATAGCAGTAATTGAGACGATGGACAAGAAGATACGCAAAACAATAGAGCTGCCGGAGATAACGCGTGTAGAAGGTCATGCGGCGGTACATGTTGACATCGAGAACGGGCTCGTTTCGTCAGTGCAGCTGCAAGTGTTCGAAGGCACCAGATTCTTCGAGCGGCTGGTAATCGGCCACCAGTTCTACGAAATTCCTCACATAACCTCACGAGTTTGTGCAATCTGCTCTACCGGACATGTCTTGGCTGCAATCTTCGCTCAGGAAGCCATTGCCGGATTCGTTCAGCCTGAACGTCTGCGATTGTTTCGCGAACTCATTCATTTGGGGATGATGATTGAGTCGCACGCCACTCATATCTTCGCTTTGGCGCTGCCTGACTTCGTTGGGGCGAAGGATTTGATTGAGTTTGCCACCAATCACAAGGAATATTTCCACTCCTGGACTAGGCTGCGTGCCGCTGGTGCAGCCATCCAGACGGCAGTCGGCGGACGGCCGTTTCACCCTGTGAATCTGCAGGTCGGCGGATTGGGACAGTACCCTGAACTTAAAAACCTTCAACAATTGAAGGCACAGATCGAAGAATGTAAGGCTCCGGCTCTTAATGTTGCGGAGTTTCTACTTGCGCTCAAACCAACAATTGCCCGTACCACCACTCCCTCTTTCGTAGCCTTAATTCCCGACTCCAAAGAGTATGGCTATTTCGGTACTGTCGCCCGATGCAGTGATGGTTGGCAGGCACCAATTGCCGACTATGAACAATACCTGCAGGAAGAAACAGTTGCCTACAGCCATGCCAAAAGAACTACAGCCAGGGGCAAAGACATGATGGTAGGTTCAATGGCTCGGCTGCTCTTATTTGGCGATCGGCTCACGGGAATGGCCAAGGAAGTGTATAGACGAAGTGCACTGGCAGCTGGCGATACCAATTCCATTTGGAACAATCTCGGACAAGCAATTGAGATGCTCCAAGCGCTTGATCGCGTAGGTGAAATCATAGATCTACTAGCTAGCTTCGACCCATCTCAGGAACCTCGTCCCATAACTTTAGCCACTCCGGGCGGATCTGGAGTGGGAGCGGTGGAGTGTCCGAGAGGAACGCTCTACCATGCATATTCGATCGATGCCAATGGCACTGTTTTGGCAGCTAACATGATCACCCCCTCCGTCCAAAACACCGGACGGATTGAACTGGATATTCGGGAGGTCGTCGCTGTTGCTGCTGATCCACTAGAACTCAGCCTACATGCCGGACTGGAAACGTTAGTGCGTGCCTACGATCCGTGCAATACCTGCGCAACCCACATGGTACGAATAAATTATCGATAGCGCCAATTGCCCTTTACCGGTTGGTTGTGCTGTCGCGCAAGTTCGGAGCTAATCTATGTGTTGTGTCGAGCGAATCAAGCTTACTTGCCCTAACTTGACAGCTTGTAGTGTCGGTAAAAGGCTCGCTTGGCTAACTCTGCGCCAAGCACATACAAAACAACAACTGCAGCTGTCGCTCCGATAATCGAGAGCGAAAGGGGTGCCAGACCTAATGGTACGGCAAGCGGTGTATATGGAAGGGCAAGTGTCGCAGCAATAACGGCTGCATTAGCTAGTGCAAGAGGAGGGCTCGGTTTACTGCGAATAAAGGGCTTGCGCGTTCGGACAACGAGCACGATCAGACAAGCGGAGATTACGGATTCAGTAAACCAGGCGGTACGAAACTGCTGAGCGCTTGAGTGGAAGATGAGTAATAGAATTCCGAAGGTAAGATAATCGAACACCGAGCTGATGGTTCCGAAGACCAGCATGAACCGTCGAATAAAGTGCAAGTCCCACTTGCCAGGCGTCTCAACCAACTCCGAATCTACTGAATCTGTAACGATTG
>CAZSNX010000439.1:0-4315 GCA_964607945.1 uncultured Candidatus Obscuribacterales bacterium | reverse complement strand
CGGTTGGGAAAGAGAGGCTGGTGGACTGACATATGTGTTCATTCGTATCGACCGACTGTTTAGCAGGCTTGGCATGTTACCCAAATGGGTACACTATTCTTGACATCCTTTTAATCATGCGAGCGGTCAGATTCGGGGGAGTATGCGATGCGCGCTTGCACTAGGTTGATTGCTGCACTTATCTGCTTGGCAGTCCTGGCTGGGCAAGCCAAAGCCGTTCCCAGCACGAGCACCACTCCGGACACGCCAATTTACGATAAGTGGGCATTGATTATTGGCATCAGCAAGTTCAAAGATCCCTCACTCAATCTCAAATACTCAGCCAAGGATGCCCGGGATTTCTACAACTTTCTAGTCCAGGAGGGAAATTTCGCTCCGGACCACGTCAAATTGCTGCTTAACGAAGAAGCATCAAGAGAAAATGTCCTGTCGTCTTTGGGCGACAAATGGTTACCCAGAGTTGCCAACCCCAACGACCTTGTTGTCATTTATATCTCAAGTCACGGCAGTCCATCCGGGATGGACGTGGGCGGAGTCAACTACGTAGTAGCTTACGACACCAATAAAGAAAGCCTGTTTTCAACCGGCATTCCGATGCAAGATTTAGTAAGAGTGATCAAAGGACGAGTCCATTCAGACAGAATCGTATTGATTCTGGATGCCTGTCACAGCGGGGCCGCCAATGCCGATGAGAAAGCTGTGTTCAAGCAAGGCAATGTCAATGTCGACGAGATTGTAGCCGGCACGGGACAATTGGTCATCTCCTCAAGTATGCCGGATCAAGTTTCCTGGGAAGCGAAAGGCGCTCCCAACGGTGTATTCACGAAGTACTTAATCGAGGGGCTTCGCCAGAAGGGCACTCAAACAACGCTCGGAGACGCCTACTCATTCATGAAGGACAAAGTTCAAGAAGAGGTCCTGAGAGAGCGCGGAGTGCTTCAAACCCCAGTATTGAAGAGCAAGTGGGAGGGCAAAGAGTTAGCGTTGCTTATTCCGCCAGCAAAGCCTCGAGCCGGTCTCAAGGAGACAGCGGTCGAGACCGCTCGACCGCAGACCGAGACTGAAAAGCCGAGTACACCGGTTGCACCGTCGACTCCGGCCACAGTCGCAGCACCGGCATCGAAGAGCACCCTGCAGCCGGTGGCCGATACTCAGACTACGCTTTGGAGCACCTACTTAGATTCAGCGCATAAAGAAATAGAGCAACGACATTTCCTTGAGGCGCGCAAGATGTTGGCAGAGGCTCAAAAGGAAGCCGACAATTTCCCACAAGGAGATTCGCGGCGCACAACCACATTGCTGGAACTAGCTGACTTAAGCTTCCTGGAAGGGAATTACACCGAAGCCGAACCTATGTACTGGAAGGTGATGGATGAGAGCGAGCGCACTGCCGGGGCTGAAAGTCCGAAAGTCGCCGAAATAGTCGAAAAGCTGTCAGGCATCGCACTAAAAAATGGCAAATTCGCTGAAGCTGAAAAGTTGGCCACGAAAGCTCTGACTATTCTGGACAAACCGAAAGTACCGGACAAAGGCAAGGTAGCCGGGGCGCTAGACTTGTTGGCTGATGCCGCCTTGGGCAAAGGCGAACCTAAACATGCCGAATCGCTAGCTAAACAAGCGCTGGCATTAAGAGAATCGACTCCAGCAACGGACGAGCGAGAGCTGGCAAAAAACCTCATACGGCTAAGCAAGACTCTGGTTATTCAAGAAAGATTTGCCGATGCAGAACCCTCTGCACAACGGGCACTGGCGCTTGCAGAGAAAGCATTTGGTCCGGAATCGCCAGAGACAGCAGATTGCCTGGAGACTTACAGTCAGGTCTTAACGAAGCTCAATCGAACAGCTGACGCCAGACGATATGACACGAGAGCAAAGTCCCTTCGCAAGAAACTTAGCAAAGACTCCAATTATCGCTAAAATAAGCTGATTCAACTTTGGAGGTTTGCAAGTGAACGCTCGTCCATTGGCTTGTGTCGCGCTCATATTGATGCTTTTCGGACTGTCTGACGGTCCAGCCCTATCCCAGGAGGCTGAAGGACAAGCAATTAATGACAAGTGGGCTGTTGTTGTTGGCATCAGCAAGTTCAAAGACGAGTCACTTAACCTTAAGTACGCCGCCAACGACGCGAAAGACTTCTATAAATATCTCATCAACAACGGTCACTTCGCACCAGACCATGTGACATTGCTAACCGATGAGCAAGCAACAAGGCAAAACGTACTATCCACAGTTTGCGAGCGCTGGTTGCCATCGCTGGTAAAACCAAACGACCTGGTGGTTATTTATTACTCCAGCCATGGTAGTCCCGCAGACAACAATGTCGGCGGAGTGAGTTACATTTTGACTCATGACGCCAGCAAGGACAATCTCTATGGCACAGGCATAGCCATGCAGGATCTCTCCAAATTCATCAAAGACCGCATTCGAACCGACAAGGTCTTGCTGGTGTTGGATGCCTGTCACAGCGGGACTATCTCAGGCGACGGCAAAGGCATCTCACGCGAGACTAATCTGAGTGCTCAAGCCGTCGCACAGGAATCGGGGCGACTGGTAATCGCTTCCAGCGAACCAACTCAGACTTCATGGGAAAGCAAGGATCGTCCCAATGGTGTATTCACCTATTACTTGATCGAAGGACTCAAGCAGAAAGGGGATCAGACGAAACTGGATGACGCCTTTAAGTACATGAAAGAGAAGGTGGAAGAAGAAGTCCTGCAGGTCAGAGGAGCAATGCAAACACCGGTAATGTCTGGTGAAGGCACACTCCAAACAGTTGCGTTGGCCCTGCCTTCAGCTTCACCACGGGCAGTGCCCCCCGATCTGGTGCCTCAAAGGCCGGCCGGCATACCAGATCCAAATCAAGCAGCGGCTGCGGCAGCCCCTAAACCAAACGTGGCAATTCAAAGCAGACTATGGCAATCCAGTTTGGAAAACGGCAACAGAGCCAGACGGGACGGTCACTACGCCGAATCGGAAAAGCTCCTGACGGAGGCGCAGAAGGAAGCCGAGCGATTTAACGAAAAGGACCCACGATTGGCAACTACTCTCAATTCGCTGGCACGATTAAAAACTGCCCAAGCAAAATTTACCGAAGCAGAGCCGCTATTTAGAAAGTCCTTAAGCATCAGAGAAAAGACAGGCGGTCCGAACAATCCCGATCTGGCGGAAACTTTAAACGACCTTTCTGAATTGCTGCTGGCTAAGGGTAAATTCACCGAATCAGAAGCGCTACTAAAACGTGCCCTATCCATCCAGGAGAAGGCGTATGGCACTGATAGCCCGAAGAGCGCCCGCTCAATGAACACCCTGACCAAAGTATTGCTGGACGAAGGTAAATACTCAGCCGCCGAGGACAATTCCAATCGCACAATGTCTGTCCTTCAAAAATCAGCCTCAGACAGTCCGGAATTTGCGACCGGTCTGCTCTTAGCCGGTAAGTTGGCTATGATTGACGGACGTACAAACGACGCCAAGAAACTTCTTCAACGCTCGATGGATATGCAAGAGAAGCTTCTCGGAGGCGAACATCCGGATCTGATCGACAGCATTAATGCGATGGCCGAGCTTTATATCAACCAACAGAAATTCAACGAAGCGGAGCCGCTACTCTACAAGTCGCTGGCAATCGGAGAGCAAACGCTTGGTTCGGATCACCCATCGGTAGCCAATTGTCTCGATGATCTGGCATTGATATCTGAGCTTAAGCTGAAATATCCTCAGGCAGAATCGAATTACAAGAAAGCGTTGGATATCAGAGAGAAGGATCTGGGAGCAGATCATCCTGCTGTCGGTCATAGCTTGATGAATCTGGCTTGGCTCAAGTACGCACAGGAAGATTACCCGCAAGCAGACTCGCTTTTTCGAAAAGCCCAAACAGTGACGGAAAAGGCACTGGCTCCGGACAATCCGAAAGTTATCACGATGCTTGAGTATTACGGATACCTTCTGGGAGCGACCAGCAGGAAGAAGCAGGCTACCGAAGTAAATGCAAGAATCAAATCTCTGAAAGCAAAAAACAAACAAGATAACCCGCGCGCAAAAGGCAATGTAGACGAGCGGCTCTTGAGCCTGCGAGTATCAGCGCTCAGGGAATATCAAAAGGACGAGAAGAAACGGCGGTAGAGCTGCTTTCATAGAACCGATGCGCAAAAAATAGTGAGGCTACCAGATGGCAAAGATACTGATCGTTGAGGACAACATCGACCTCTGCGACCAGCTCGAGCTGTGGCTTGCCTCAGAGCAACATACAGTGGAAGTGGTAAATGACGGGCGTGAAGGCTCGGAAAGACTTCGGCATTTCTCATATGACGTCAT
>CAZSNX010000438.1:0-4317 GCA_964607945.1 uncultured Candidatus Obscuribacterales bacterium | reverse complement strand
CCGACGAAGGATCCTTGAGCAGTGACGGTCTGAAGATGATGATCGACCCGGCGCAGTTCAAGCTCGAGCAGCACCTCTGGGGGTTCGACGGCGACCACCTGCGCAAATATCTTGGGCCGATGACCGACTTCGCGCAGCGGTTCTTGATCGGTCCTATGCTGGAAGCACGCGATGAAAGCGTCGTACACGACAGGCTCAAGCAGGCGATCTGTGACAACAAGATCCCGGCTACCGTGTACAAGAATGGGGGAGCGCATGAGGCGAGCATCATCGAGTATCGGCCCGGCAAGAAGTCGAGCGACGGCAAGCATTCCTCTCAGTACGGCTTTGTTACCATCCGCGATCAAGCCGGACTGTCGGCCGACGAGCAGAAGTACGTCAACAACGGAACATGGTGGCGTGAAGCTGGCATGGATGACAACTGCTTCTGTATCACGGTCGAGGACTTCGCCAAGACCTTCAGCGGTTTCTGCTGTGCGCGCAAGCGCTGATTGCACCAGGCAACGGGCTCAAGGAAGCGGTCAGCACGGTTGTGCCGATCTCCTCCTTGCAGTCCGTTGCTTGGTGTGAAGGATTTCGAAAAGCAAAGTTTGTGCACTTGCCAGACAGTCGGCTTGAAGGGTCAAGATTGGCTTGCGTCAAGCGGCCTGCGAGGAGAGAATCAAGCAAGAGGCTGGATTCTTTTCTCCTTTTTGTAAAGGTATTAAAAGCTGTAGTATAAGTAAATAACTTTTTTTGTGTTGAGACAGCAGAGCTTGGATTTTCTGTAGATACCGCTTGCTGAATCAAACCGAAAGGCAGGTATGCTGCTGCTTTGCTGGTACAAATTAAGACGCAGAGAGGCTAGCTTTTTGCTAGTCTTCTCTGCATCTTAATTGGCACCGCTACCGGGTAGCCGCCGGCAGACTAGAGCGTCAGCTCCTGGAACTTGGCTTGGCAGGTGTAGTTGAAATCGAATCGCATCTTGCGCTGGCGAGGCTGAAATTGCAGCGAGGCGATCGTTGCCGCGTAGGGACCGTGCACGCAAGGGGTTGTTTGGCTTGGTGCATTGGCCTTGCCGTGGTCCGACATTACTGCCACGAGCTGTTCGACTGTGAGCGGGCGTGGGCTCTCGAGCAGCTCTGCCAGACGACAGTATCGAAGTTCGGCTGATTCCAGCACGCGATGCCCGCGGAGCGACTCATGGGCGGTCGGCGTGAAGATTGACTGCTCGGGAACTTGAACTTGCTGCATGGCAGCGCTGTGGAACTTGTTGGTATGCAAGATCAAGTCTTCGCCGTCCTTTGGCCGGCGCAAAGCCGCTCGAGTCGAGGAGAGTTCGAGTGAGGCGATGTCTCCTTGCTCGTCGGCCAGCATGAGAATCGCACCGCCCCAACGCGGGCGAGAGGAGATCAAGTCGGCTGCTTGCGTGACCGTCTTGCAGCGTTCGAGCGCTTCGGTGATCAGCATTGAAATTGTGCCGTTGGGCGCAGCGTCGTCGACGGTGTGACCGTAGTTGTAGGTGATGCAGAGCCCCTGCTCGTTCAGTCCGTCGAATGCACTGCAAGTGGTGGCTGCTGTGAATTGCAGAGAGCGAAATCGGCCGCGCGGGCGATCTTCGCGCACGACTAGGAATGGGCGCAGCACTGGCACGTAGTCGAAGTTGCGGGCGATCATCGGCTCGCCTCTTGCAGACCGGCTTCCCCTCACCGCGATCGCCGAACAGGCCGGCAGCGGTACGGTTGCCCGATCGCTGACCGATGCCAGAATTGATTCAAATGCGTTACAGAAGTAAGCCAGACGCAGGTCGAGTCCGGCGCCTTCGGACAGTCCCTCCAGCCGCTCGTGCATCTCCGGGAAATCCCTGCGCAGCGGTTTGGATAACATGCGCGCCGCCCGTCTTTTGCCCATCCAGATGAGCAACCAGGTAGGCAGCCACCAGGGGCGGCCGAGGCGAAACGTCTCATCTTCAAGGCAAACGTCCATCGTCTGCCTGATTTTTTCCTTCAGTCTTTGTCCTTGAGTGAACCCCATTTCTCTGAACGAGCCGGCGCATACGAGATGTTCGGGTTCCTGACGAGGAGCATCTGCCATGAGTATGACCTCCGGGCGAGATTTGAATCCCGCCGATTGTTAGAGCGGCACAAGCTGTTGGTACGGTCAGCTTTGCGTGTGGTGCTGCGAGAAACAAGCGGAGAAGCCTCGATGCGGACGAGTAGGCATGACTGGCCGCTGCAAGCGGTATCGCCGATCTAAATGCTGGGGTTTACTTGCGATTCTGAAACTTCTGAGCTGGTGCCTTCTCGCTCCGATCGGCTTATCTGTGATTACATACGAATAGCCTAGTAAGTACTGGTAGGATCTGTCCATCAAAAAGAGAAATATGAGACAAACCGGTGTCACCGGGTCGAATCAACCTACCAGAGCAGTTCTGATCGTCTCCAGCTGCTTGACTAAGCGATTTGATTAAAGAAATTATGAGTGCCTAATCGAGGCCGTCCCTAGCGCGGCTTGGCGAGAGCAGGTCATGCGATGCCGCACAGGCTCGCGAGCAAGCCGCGGTGATTTTTATGACACCAGGAATTCTTGTTGCCAGTAAAGCAGCTTGTCGAGACCGATGTTCGCGCCGCAGAGCACAACCACAACTGTGGAGCCCGGCGCAAACGAAATCTTGCGATTGGCCAGTGCCGCCAGGCAGCAAGCCGCTGCCGGCTCGGCTAGAACTTTCTCTTGCGTAAGTAAGTCCAGTCCGGCTTGCACGGTTGAGGCATCGTCAACCGCTGCCAGTTGAGAGACATGATTGCGCACGATTTGAAACTGTCGTTCGGCTGTTTTCTTGGCCCCCAGGCTGTCCGCAATCGAAGCGATTGCCGGCAGCTCCACCAGCTTCCCCGCTTCGACACTTCGATTCATGCAGTCGGCTCCCAATGTTTCCACTCCGGCGATTTCGGTTTCCGGCAGGAGTTCTTTTGCTGCCGAAGCTATCCCGGAGATCAAACCGCCTCCTCCAATTGATGCCACGATCAAATCCGGCTGCCTGACTTGATCTACCAGTTCGCAGATGATGGTGCCCTGTCCGGACATTACTGCTTGATCGTCGAACGGATGTATGTAGGCTTTGTCTTGCTCTGCTGCCGTAGACAGAGCCTGGAGATTGGCTTCATCCCAAGCTTCTCCATGCAGTACTACCTCAGCTCCCAGCTTCTTGATCGCTTTTACTTTGATTTCAGGAGTTTTTACAGGCAAATAGATTGTCGCGGTCGTACCGGCGACTCGGCTGGCATACGCCACTCCCAGCCCGTGGTTTCCGCCTGAAGCTGTAATCACGCCTTTCCTGCGTCTTTGATCGGGCAGCGAGAGAATCGCATTGAGCGCTCCTCGGACTTTGAACGAATGAGTGGGTTGAAGGCTCTCCAGCTTGAGATACACCTCAGCGTCACAGAGATCGCTGTAAAACTGCGAGCGAATGACCGGGGTTGGATTTAAGTTGCCGGCGATTCTGCGATGGGCAGCTCGTATCTCGTCAATCGGGACAAGCCCGGTTGTTTCGTCGGTTTTCGCTCTTTTTTGCGTCATTGCTGTCTCCATCAAGCGTGAGCTGGTTTGTCCAAATTCCTCAAAATGCAAAAATCCTCTTGACAGCTTTGTGAAACGAGTTTAATATGCTGTCGCCCTAATTATGACCGATGTATTTACCATGCGACAAACTACTATAGAAATGTTGTTTGATCGGGCTTACTCCTCCCACCTGGAAGGTAAGCAGAGCAAACCGGCTGCGCGCAATAAGAAGGCTCGCAGTCAGGACCTTCCTCTGTTCTATCTAGCTCTTGGTCTTTCGGTTTGTGTCTATCTCGGATTGTTGCTCGTGGCGCCGCCGAAGGCGCATTATGATGAGTGGTTTCCGACGATCCACGATCCAAACATGCACCAGGACATTGCAGCGGCCAGTGCAAGCTCGACAAGCAAACGCAACCACTGAGATCAGTCCTTCGAACTCTTCTGATAGCAGCAGAGCTTGACTGTCAAGTGCAAGCTGCGTCATGCGATCGGCATTTTTCGGGTGCAGGTGGTAGAAACATCACGCTTATAAGACAGATTTGTTAGCGATCGGACCCGTTCTGGTGGAGACTTGGAGGCCACTGCAGGTGGTGGCACAAATGCGAAAAAATTTTTCACTGAAGGCTGAAAAATGCTGAAGTGGTCTGCGGCTGGGGAGCGAATTTCGCAAACAGCGAGTCCCTGGCGGAGCCGCTTGCTCTCGCTGTCCTGTCTTGTGCGAGTCTAAGCTCAAGTTGGGAGATAGACAAGCTCCCGGATTAAAGGCCGTCACCCCCCGCT
>CAZSNX010000437.1:0-4323 GCA_964607945.1 uncultured Candidatus Obscuribacterales bacterium | reverse complement strand
CGGAGTGGTTCCGCACGCATCACCGTCTACCATCGCCATTACTTCCTTGTGGCGAGGAGGAAGGATGTGTGGATCTCCGTTGATCATGTTTCTAACCTTAAAGCCGAGCCACTGCAGCGCTGACAGCGGACTTCTCACAGGAATGCATTCGATTGTAACCGTCTTGATTTGACGGATGTAATAAGGAGCCTTTCCACCGATGAAACCGCCTGCAAAGCGAAAGCCGAGCTCTAGATAGTGGGAGAATTCCGTCGGATTTAAAATGCAAAGATCGAGCATGCCATCATTTAGCTGAGCGGTTTGAGCCAGAGTTCCCATGCCCATTTCCGAGACATTGGTGACAAAGATTCCGGAAGCGGCAATTTTAAATGACTCCCGCTCGGTTGTAATCTTGAAGACCACTGGCGGCATCGCAAAGGTTTGAATCATAGAGCTGGCGTATGCCAACATTTTCCAATTGGTCTTATCCTCTCGGCCCGGAATGACAACAGCATCAGATAGTGGTCCGGCACCGGCTGCAACCGCAAAGTACTCTCCGTTCATGACTCCCAAGTCGATCTTAACCGGGATGCCGTGCAAAATAGTCTGCAAGGCGTCTTCGAGGGGATCGCCTAAGAGGTTCTCTTGAAAGATGCCGAGATTGCGAGCTAATTGATTGCCGGTTCCTAAAGGTACTATGCCAGCCGCTATCGATGATTTCGCTTCAGCCAGCGCTCCCAATACGAATCTGACTGTACCGTCTCCGCCGGCTGCCACCACTAGATCCGTGCGGTCATCGATCAGCGGAAGCAAGTCCTTATGCGTGGTTCCAGGTGTAGTGGGAAAGACCGTAACTACATAATCTGACTGTTCGCAGAGCCGATGGATGATTGTTCCTAGCCACATGTCAGGCTCGGCGGCTGTTCTTGCTGCAGGATTGTAAACCAGCAGTGCTAGTTTTGGCATTGTATGCGATACGAACTTAGGGATCAGCTAACAACAGCTTTAGCGGAGCGCCTCACGAGCAGACCGTCCCGAATTGAGGCGGGAAGTTTTGCGGCATATTCTTCTCGGTCACGAACTTCATATACCCATTCTCTTAGGTATGCTTCAAGAAGATCTTGGTCGGCGGAGATTTTGTCCCATTCAACGTAAAAATCATTGTCGCGCTCGTAATAGCCATGAGCGTAGGAAGGGTGGGCTCCGAATGGCACTGCTGAAAGTGCTTGTACCATGAATCCAGGGATTACCGTCATTTGTGGGTTCTGGCGAATGATTGACTCCTCCACGATTTCTTCGACAGTGACGATTACGCGTTTGCTGGCGAAAGCGGCTTCTTTTTGTTCACCGGTTATCCCCCAGACTTGAGTGTCTGCGCCCAGACTTGCTCGCTGAGCATGAATGATTGCTACGTCCGGATTAATTGCTGGAACAGTGCTCAGCTTTTGTCCGGTGTAGGGGCATTCGATCTCCTTGATGTTGGGATTAGCAGCTGGAAGGGAGCTTCCGAAATTAGATTGCAGTGGCAAAAAGGACAATCCGGAGGCACCAGCCGTAAGGGCCATTACCATGCCGAAATGCGTATATTCTTCGATCTCGATCAAACCTTTTTCAATTGCTTTGCGAAGGGGACGTAATGAGCCAACTCCAGGATTTCCAGCCCAGCTAAAGATAACCTTTCTCACGCAACCGGCCGCAATTAGTTGATCATAGATTAGATCTGGTGTCGCTCGTATTACGGTTAAATCTCTCTTTCGTTGTCGGATGATCTCGTGGCCAGCTGCAAATGGAATCAGGTGAGTAAAGCCGGCTGCGTAAACAGTGTCACCAGAATGTACGAAGCGATCAATTGCTTCTGAAAGAGGCATTAGCTTCGAGCGATTGGTTGCAGAAGAATTAGTCTTATCGTGCATTAATTATGACCTAGCTTGATGAGATTCAATTTGACTGCTCAATTTTACTGATCATTGGCGGTAAAAGAGCTGCTGGAGTCCTGAAATGGCCAAACAAATCAAGCAACTTAAACAGAATTAGCGGCAAGTTTGCCTCCGGAAAGGAGATGGCGCGATTTTTGAACAGTTATATAGATGAAATTCATCTTGATTAAGAAGTCAGGAGATGTTGTAGAATTCTCGGGCTCGTTTTAGACGAGCGGGAACAGGAAGTCGTCGCTGCCGTCCTTTAGTTCTGCGATCTACATTGAATTGGGCGGAGTCGCATGGTTGACAATGAAGAAATTTTCAGTATTGTGTTTGATGCGGTTTGGCGGTAAAGCTGGTCAATTGAAAGGACGGGCTGTCTTGAGATCTTGGAGAGGTGCGGCGGTCACGCTATGTGCGTTGTTGTCAGCTGCCGGTGCTATTGGTGTTTCATCTCAATTGACGCCGGTGTTTGCAAAGGGTCAGATGGAGAATGTCTCCCCACCTTTTGATGTAGTTGATGAAATTCATGGACAAAAGTGCTTTCAAGTCGTAAAGATGGTGGTCAAGGCGAAACCTGAACAGGTTTTCAGAATTCTGGTTGATTACGAGAATGCACCGGCTGTCTTTCCGCATTTGAAAAAATGTCACGTCTTAGAGGATCGTGGTGCTACCAAAATCGTTCAGCATCAAGTTCAGCCTAGCGGACCGTTTGGAACCTATAACTACGTCTTGGAAGTAAAAGAGATTCCATTTAAATCTTTGGAATGGCACCGTGTTAAAGGGGACTTTAAAGAAGTAGATGGATACTGGAAACTAGAGCCAATTGAGGGTGGGCATCATACGATCGTTACCTACTCTTCATACACAAATGGCGGTCTATTTATTCCGCAAATTTTGATTAAGCGGCAATTGCATATGGATATGCCTGGTGTAATGTCTGCATTGAAAACACAAGCCGAGCTCGGAACTCAGATTGCCGGTCGGCCAGCCTCTGGTGGCACGCGGCATAACTAGTAGTGAGCTGACTGGTCAGCCATTGGCTCTGTAGGCGGTTTAAGAATACTTGTGTCAGTATGCTGAGGTGGTCTGCCCGCCAGGCTTTCAAGTGCGTTATAATTCCGTACTATTGAGGAGAGGTACCGAAGCGGTCATAACGGCGCCGCCTCGAAAGCGGATGGGCGCAAGCCACGTGGGTTCGAATCCCACCCTCTCCGGTTTTTCAGTGGGATGAGCCGGAGCGATGTGCTCCGGTTTTGGAGTTCTAAAACGAAGTATGAAGGTAGGCATAATTGGATTGCCCTCCTGCGGCAAAACTGCGGTATTTAATGCACTTACGGGCGGGCACGCTGAGGTTCGAGCATTTTCTGGTTCTGCTCAAGCCGAACCAAATGTTGGCGTAGTACCTGTGCCGGATTCGAGGCAGGACTGGCTATCAGAGCTTTATAAGCCTAAAAAGACAACGTACGCGACCGTTGAGTTGGTTGATGTTTCGGGAATGGTGCCAGGACAGGCACAAAAGGACGGCTTTAGCCCGCAATTGGTTGCCCATCTTAGGCAAGTAGACGCGCTAGTTCATGTACTGAGGGCATTTACTGATCCATCGGTTCCACATTCGAGTGGGAGCGTCGATGCCTTCAGGGACGCAGAACTGTTGGAACTGGAATTGATATTGGCAGATCTTGCTGTTGTCGACAAACGGCTAGAGAAACTAGATCAAGAGATTCTGCGCAAGAAGGGACCCGAACGTTCGTTGGCAGAAGGGGAAAAGGAGTTGCTTGCGCGTTTCAAGGAAGCGCTAACGAATGAACAACCGCTCAGGCAATTCAAACTGACAGAGGACGAGCTGAAACTGATTCGAGGTTATACTTTTCTGTCACAAAAGCCGTTGCTACTAGTTGTAAATGTTGATGAGTCGGAAATTGGTAAGACCGAAACAGCGACTATCAAGCAACTCGCTCCTTTCGCAGAAGTAAAAGGGGCGCCACTGATAGCGTTCTGTGCAAAGACTGAAATGGAGATCGCTCAACTCGACGAAGCTGAGCGTGGTGAATTCCTATCGGCTTTGGGAATTGAGGAGTCTAGCCGAGATAAATCAGTGAAGGCCGCCTATCAATTGCTTGATGTGATCCCATTTTTTACTGTCGGTGAAGATGAAGTAAGAGCTTGGACAATTACCCGCGGTACCATTGCACAAGAAGCGGCAAGAAAGATTCACTCTGATATTGCGCGCGGCTTTATTCGAGCAGAAGTAGTTGCATTTGATGCTCTAAAAGAATGCGGTTCCTGGAATGCAGCAAAAGACAAAGGTCTTGCTAGGCTGGAAGGTAAGGAGTATGTAGTACATGATGGCGATTGCATCAATTTCCGCTTCGCAGTCTGAGAGTTAGAGCTGAAACTGCCAAGTTAACTTTCTGATACTTCT
>CAZSNX010000436.1:0-4325 GCA_964607945.1 uncultured Candidatus Obscuribacterales bacterium | reverse complement strand
GTCACGGAATCAGAAAAGTCTTCCCTGGCAATGAGCATACTCAAGCACATCGCTCATCCAGCAGAGATTTCCCAGGGACAAACGTTTTGCTGCAACGTTACAGTCGTCCAGCGTGATTTAGCCATCAACAGTCCGAATCTCTATGTAAGGACAATTGTCAGAGCTCTCGGCGAAGGCAAAATTGAGACTTCCGATGGACTGAGCATCAAATTGGACAGGGACAATCTAAAATCCAAAGATTACACCGGACGGGACATTGCTTCACGGGTGTTTCAATCCTTGGCTGTTCAGGTTGCATCATTTCCCGACCAATTTCGCAACACACCTGACGGTGCGGGTCAACTTACTGACGATCGAGGCAATGTCAAAACATTCGACGGACTCTCCAATGATGAAATTGCCAAGCTAATCTATGACTTAACCGGAAGAGAACAAGCACTTGTGAAAGTATCAGGAGTTGAAGAACTCGCAGCAGCATTTGCAGCCAACGGCCGAAGACCGATGATCATTTGCGTCGATGCGCTCCAACCACCATTTACGCGCAACCCAAGCGACACAGAAGGCCCCCATGTTGTGACAGTAACAGGACTGGAATGCATAGACCGCACATCGATACCGCCGAAATACAAGGTGTTTGTGCAGAATCAAGGAGGTCCGCAAAGCGATCGATCTACACCTCAGACAGCACTCGATGGTGATCTGCTCGTCCAAAATATGCTCAGCGCTCTGGCTCAAGGAAACGCAATGATCGACGGCAGCATGGACAAAGTGTACTCGATAGTAGATGGAGCCTTGAAAGAAGACAAGTACGCCACTGAAGCTCGCCGTCAAAGGCAAGAGCTTCTGAAAAAAGAGAGAAGGCGTCCCTGACCTACTTTCCGAGTTTAGAAGAGACCTGGCACAGACTCTTCCAACACCATAAATCAGTCGTACCAATCGGACAAATGAAATGACCTCCTCAAGCAAAAAACAAATAACGCTCAATCTTACAGACACAGAGGTCGAACTCCTCGACGGTCTATGTCGTAGAAAGGAGTTGAGCAAGAGTGCGGTGCTCCGGCAGGCGCTCAGGCTATATCAAATGGTCGATGACCGACTATGCCGCAATGAGATTTTGTATTTCGAGCAAGGCGAAACCAAAGAAAAAATACAGCTGATGATTCTCTAGATATTCCGAGCTGATTGCAGTAAGACCAGGCTCCTGTGATTTACTCAGCCCAATCACTTGGCAATACCACCTGGATCATTCACTTGACATTATCAAAAATCAGCGATACCGGTGAGCTAGACAGTTAATCGCTAGCCGAAAAGGCAATCAGATAAGATAGTGATGAATCTAGCACTCTGGAAATTCTCGAAATGGCCAAAATACTTCTTGTAGATGATGATGATGACCTTGTGCTGTCACTTTGTGTGTTCTTGGAAGCAAAAGGACATGCCGTAGATGTTGCTACGACCGGAACAGAAGGACTGGACAGAATGACTCAGGGCGAATATGAATTGATTGTTCTAGACTGGAATCTTCCAGACATAGACGGTATTGATGTACTAAAACAGTATCGAAAGTCCGGTGGATTAAAAAGAATTCTGATGTTGACTGGAATGAGAGAAGATGAGTCTCGCACTGAAGGATTGAGTGCCGGAGCCGATGCATTTCTCTCAAAGCCGTTCTCTCCGTCCGCATTTATAGAAAGAGTATCGAATGTAATAAACAGCTAGCCCTCTTCAGCGTTTGTGGACAAAGCGTTGGCAAGGCTGGTGAAAGGAGCAAGAATGCAGAGCTGGGAGGACTGTGTAAAAGAGCAGAAGCTACTTTACATCAAGAGGGCTCTTGCGCGCTTGTCGGACATGGAAGCATTGTTGTCCGAACTTGAAACGGCTGCCGGAGATGCAAGATTGCTCAGGCAACTGTCGCAGCACTTCCATCAGCTTGCCGGATCGGCTGGAATTCTCGGCAGCGAAGAATTTTTCAGAATCGCAAAACTAGGCGAAGAAAAGGCCGGCAACTTGTATAAGAAGCGAGATCAACTGACGGATAGTGATAGTCAGTCATTTACTCAGTTCATTTTGGATCTTAAGCTCGAACTTGCCGTAGTTGAGCATTGCGGCGATAACGCAAAAGACGATCATCTCATTGATGAGTTAGCCGGCAGCATCGTCGAACCCAGCAAAGCCAATCCCGAAATACTTGTAGTTGGAATGAGTGAATCAGACTGCAAGGAATTGGTTAGTGCTATCTTCAAGCACGGACTGAAGCTGTCTTTCCATCAAGATGCAGAATCAGCCATTCATGCCATTAGAGCCTCCATACCGGCTGGACTCATTATTGCCTTGCCACTGCCCAATGGCGACGGGTACGAGGTTTCCAAACTGTTGCGTGAATTGCCTGGTGGCGAGAAAACAGCGGTGATTATACTCAGCAAGGAGGGCACCTTCCTCGACAATGTGCAAGCGATTCAATCGGGAGCCGATGCATTTTTCGACAGTCCTATAGCCTGGTCGGAAGTAGCCGAAAAACTTACTTATTTGTTGGATAAGGAAAAGCCACAGAATTACCGCATCATGTACGTCGAGGACGATGCCACCTGGGCCGAATATGCGTGCAAGGTGCTGGAAATGGCCGGCTACTATGTTTTGTGGATAAGCGATCCTCATCAATTCGAACAGTCACTGCTTGCCTATGATCCGCAATTGGTTATACTCGACATAAATCTCGGAGAAATCAGCGGTTACGACCTAGCTCGCTATTTGAGGCAGAGCGAAAGATTCGCCAATCTTCCGATTATTTTTCTAACGACTAGAAACGAGCTGGAAGCTCATATCGAAAGCGCTCGAGCAGGCGGCGACGATCACCTGATAAAGCCGATGGCACCACCACTTCTAGTAGCAACAATCGCCGGGCGCCTCGAGCGATATCGTATGCTGCAAAAACTAATAACAAGAGATGGACTTACACAATGTCTGACATTCAGCTCTTTCATGGACGAGGCAAAGAAGCAAATACTGACACAGCAGACCACCAGAGCGCTGGTACTGTTCGAAATCGACGATATCTGGCCGGTCAACGAAAATTACGGCTTTTCCTCCGGAGACAAGTTAATCGTTTCACTGGCTGCGATCCTGAAGAAGACGTTACGTCCTACGGAGATTATCGGAAGAATTGCCGGAGGCAAGTTCGGGGTTATAGTTGAGGGTATGCAAGCAACACAATTGAACGCGATTGCAACTTACATTTTGGGTCAATTCAGATTGAAGGAAACTTTGATTGCCGGTACGGCAATCAGAAAGACTGCCAGCTCAGGCTTCTGCATGCTAAAGCCCGGCATGGACGTTACGAAATGGTTGGAAGCAGCCGACCAAGCGCTCAAATCCGCAAAGGCAAGCGGAGGAAATCGTGCTTGCGAATTCAGCTAGCAAGTGAGCTACACCGTTGTTGTGGTGGCGAATTGCTTACTCCTGCTCCGTTCGGTGCTGCACTTGTCCGGGAAAACTAGTTTAGCGAGGCTGCTGGGATAACCGGAAGAACTGGCTACCAGTCATTTACTCACACGGTCTTCACAGATCGATCACTCGCTGGTCACAGGACAAGCTTAAACTACCTCTATGGCATTGAGGAATCGCTCATGGCGGACGGGAAAGCATCCCAATGCTGCACGTGATTGAAGACTCGGCGAGTTAAGTTTCTCAACGGAGACAAAAACCTTGGACAAGCAAACAACAGCGGCGGAGAAAAACAGCCAATCCCAAGAATCAGTCAAAAGCAATAATCTGCTGGGAGAATTCCTACAGATAGACATCCATCGGCAAAGACAAATGAGCGCACATCATTTCAACCAGGTCTCTGAATCCTCTAATAAAAGTGGCTCACTGCCCCATTTGGAGATCACAAAGACAGTTCCGCATAAATCTAGCGATGGTGCACAGAACAGCAGCGCTTCAAGGGCGGAAGTAAACAAGTCTTTCGATTCGCCTGGCAACAAATCAAATGCAGCCCAGGACAAAGACGCAATGCTGAAAGCGGTAAAGACGAGTGGTGCAATTGTTGCATTAGACGCAAGAAATGAGCCGGAAGAGATTTACGCCGTTAACAAGGCTGGCAAGTTGGAGCATTGGGTACGAGTGAAAGCTGAGGGAGACAAACAATTCTGGGTTTGTGACACCCAAAACCGCAGCAAGGAGCAAGTAATCAAAGCATCCAAACTGGCCGAACAAAACGAGCGGATGAACCCTGGCGGCATGAAAGCCGGTATGGCTGCCCATAGTAAGGACATTCCTGTTGCCATGACTGTATCGAGGGACTCTAACAACGCAATCTCTCTAACAAC
>CAZSNX010000435.1:0-4351 GCA_964607945.1 uncultured Candidatus Obscuribacterales bacterium | reverse complement strand
ATTTTTTATCTCTTGGTCCATCGTCGGAAATCGATAAGCCAGAACGCCATTTTGGTCTTCCGTCCACTCGATTACTTCAATAAACTGCTTCTTGAAAAGATCAAACATATTCCACCTCTCGGCTGCCAAGTTGGCAGCATTCAGACAGCGCGGACCACAGGTACAGAATATCAATAATAAATAACTACCAGCCGATAGACACTCCTTAGCAACACAAATTGGGTTTATTAACCATGCCCACTTTCAAAGTAGAAATACATTCATTTAACATACGTTCGTAATCCCAGACTGTTGGAACGCCTCTTCAGGCAGCCAGCACAGATGCTCGATCGACATTTTTCTTGTCATTGAATTGCTTACCCACAGCTGATTCGACCAAATCAGAGGACCATGAGCACAATTACCCCGAAAGATCCTCTGGCTGCTCCGGTGGGGCTGGACGAACTCCAAACAATTACTCCGGAGAGACTGCCTGCAGCAGAACAGTCGGCAGCGCCTCGAAGGATGCCTGCCGACAGCTCTAAACCCTGGCACGTATTGTTGGCTACTTGGGCCGGCGGAGTGTTTGATGGCATGGATTCGTCCATTTTTGCAATGGTCCTTTATCCAGCCCTGTCGGAACTGTTAGATACGAAATCTCACGCTGTGGTCGGTCTGCACGGTTCTTACATCATCGCCTTATTTATGGTCGGCTGGGCCGCCGGTTCGATGATTTTCGGAGTATTGGCAGATTACATCGGAAGAGCTCGAACTCTTACAATCACAATCTTGCTCTATGCGCTTTGCACCGGCTTGTGCGCCACTGCTCACAACTGGATGGAGTTGGGTTTTTACCGATTTCTGGTCGGCGCCGGTATCGGCGGTGAGCTAGGAATCGGCGCAGTGCTTTTGTCTGAGTACTGGCCCAATCGTTCACGCATTTACGCAATCAGCGTCATGGCAAGCTCACTGGGCTTTGGCTATATGCTGACGGCTTTGCTCAATCTGTCGCTGGGCCACTTTGGTTGGCGCTGGCTCTTTCTGGCTGGAATCACTCCGGCATTGCTAACCGTATACATTCGATCGAAATTGAAAGAACCGGAGAGCTTTCGTGAACTCGTCGACAAGCGAAAGTCACTCAAAGCAAAAGCTCAACACGAGCGCACCGATGAAGAGCGCAAATTACTGCGATTTACACTGTGGGAGCTATTTAACGGCTCCTATCTTCGAAAGACGACGGTGGCTATTATCGTAACCAGCGTTGCAATCATTCCCTGGTGGGCAGTTGTCGCCTGGATTCCCGCTTGGGTGAATCAGTTGACTTCATCGCTGGCGGTTGAGCAACGCAGTTATGCCATGTTCGCCAAAGACACCGGCATGATCTTATCCGGCTTGATCGGTTGTTTTTTAATCAAACGGCTCGGCTACGCGCGCTGCATCGGCATTAGCTTCATGATGGCCTTCTTGCTGGCGGTCGGAATGTTCCTGACAGTCAAAAGCTACAGCCTGACACTTCTTGCTTGGATCCTCTTTTTGGGTTTCTTTGCGCACCTGCCGTTTGTAATTCTCTATGCTTATCTTCCCGAGTTGTTCGAGCTGAAGATTCGAAGCACGGCTTTCGGCTTTACTTACAACATCGGTCGGTTTGCTGCAGCCGGAGCCGCAGTCGGCAGCGGAGCGCTCATTTCGCATTTCGGTGGCTCCTATGCGCTGGCCGCAGCCTCGGTCGCCACCATTTACCTGGTTGGTGTTGTCGCCTCATTCTTTATGCCGGCGGCTGATAGCACAGCTTAGCCTTGGCAAAGTGAATCTGTTAGCAGCAGACGATCCGGTCCGGATTGTGGCAATAGTGTCGCTGTGAGGTAGACAAGAAATTTGCCTTGGAGCACCTAAGCCCCGGAACAGCCTTGGACAATCGTTCTGAAATCCTCTCCCTGATAGGAGAAGGGACGATGGGCATCGTTTGCATGGCAAAGCATCAGTTGATGAATCGAACGGTTGCGATCAAAATGCTGCCGAGTATCGCTTTCAATCGATGGAAGAGATCATCGATTACTACCGCATTTGCGCTCAATCGAACAGCTCTGCCGACAACAGAAACGCTATCACGAAGCGATCGCCTCTTCTCTCAAAACAATTCCGCTCATCAAGCAGGAAAGCGGCCACGACTCACTGCGTTTTGTAGAGAAAAAGACAAACTTCTCACTTAAGATTGCATTCGAATCCGACACAAGGCTTCTTTAAGGTCGGCTCGTGTAGCTGGTCTTCATAAACCGGCACCTTTTGAAGACAGAAGGGCATATCATCCATCACAGGCCAATAGACTGTTGAGCTGAAGATAGCTGCGCGCACAAAATGCGCCAAATGCGGCAAAAAACCATCAGCGCCCGCGTCAATATTCCAAGAGAGGTCACCGTCCGTGCATTCTCCGTTTTCATAGACACGCATGGACATTAACAAGTGAGATTCCGCTTCTCCGGTCAAGTGAGTAAACACCAGAATCTGCCCGCAAGCGGCCGCGCGCGGTTCTTGCAGCCTATGATCGCTGGCGATCCCCTGTGCTAATGCGAAAACGAGGTTGCGGCCTCCACCGGAAACTTGAACAAGTGTCTCGGAGATCTTGGTTGATATCACCGGACCTTTCTCACTTGCACTTTCGCAGCAGACTGCCACGAGCCGGACAGCCGCTTCACCCACGACAGCCAATGCTTTAGCGACCAGTACGCTGAGCCTTTCTTCGAGCTCGACCTGCTGCCCGAATGCGGCAGCTCTCTTAATGAACTGATCTCGGTCGAACTTTTTCTCTGACATGCTGCACTCCATCGAACACTAGGCGCGGTCGGGCGGATACCGCTTAGCGGCGGCATGCACCAGCGATGGGCACAAGCCTGCGGCGCGTTCCATAATGACACCAGGGGCGGTGAGTACTATCTCTCGGCCACCACCTCGTTCGCAAGCACGCACGATATCGATAGCGGCAGCTTCCGAACTTACACTCAAGCAGTTGCGCATCAACCAGCCAATCAGATCTTTGCGCTGAGCTATTACGGTCGGATTTCTCTTGTCAGGCATCTTTACATTCGTGAAAAACTCAGAACGCACCCAGCCCGGACAAACGGTAATAACATCAATGCCTTGAGACTGAAGCTCTGCAGCCATACCTTCGGACATACCGGTCAAGGCAAACTTGCTAGCCGCATAGCAAACGCTGCCCGGAAAGGAAACCTTTCCGGCAACTGAGGATATATTGACAATCTTGCCACTTTTTTGCGCAAGCAAATGCGGTAAAGCCGCATATGTCAAGTAGAGCGGACCAAAGAAATTGACATTGAACACATAATGCCAGTCATCAGGAGTAAGCGCCTTCACTGGACCAGGTTTAGCCAATCCGGCATTGTTTACAAGCAAGGTCAGTCCGCCAAAACCAGATAGACAGGTATCCACGAGTTTCGCAGACAACTCACGGTCGGATATGTCCCCGGCAACGCAGATCGCCTTTCCACCGGCCCGCTCGATCTGATTGGCGGTTTCCTGCAACAGCTGAGAGTTCCGGGCGTTAATGACAAGCTTGGCCTGATACTGCTCTGCCAGTCTAACTGCCACCGCCTTGCCGATTCCGGAAGAAGCACCGGTAACAATTCCGGCTAACCCGGCCTGCAATGAGTCGCTCCTTGACATAACTGGGATTGAAACACTCCATTTGAAAAACGACTTAAATTATAGCAAGGACGGGATTACGACTTGATTTCGCCACCCCAGACAAGGACGAGAGGCTCAGCCGGTCATGAACACTTCGCCAAAGCCGGTGCCGGTAGATAAGCACGTCTCATGCCAGCAACCAGAGAGTTTCGATGCCATAGAGTGCGAGTAATTCGGAAAATTCCGGGTTGTACTCCGCTTGCGAAAGCAATGATTTGAACGATTCAAGCGGGCTGACTTCCGAAAGCAACTTTCGTTGCTTGCCAATAAGCCTGGCAGCGACTCCGCTTGCCAGTGGTCTCTTCTCGAGCCGATCGGCATCACCGAACATTCCGATGACGAAAAACGAGTTGCCGGTCAAAAGGAGAATTGCTACAGCACTCTGGCCAGGAAGCACCCCGAGTCCAAACTTAATCGCCAAGCATTCAAACAGAAGAACCACCAGCAAAATAAGCGTAAGAGTCGACCAGGCAGTAACAGTCAACAGCCGGACAAGCCATCTTAAGACTCGCAGCCGCCAACCACTTCGCTTGAGATGGGCAAAAACATCCTTGAGCTCGCCATAGACCGGCAGAAGGTCTTTGACAAACAAGAAGATGCCAGCTAAAAACGCATTTACAGCGCCGAACAGCATACATGCCACCGCAAATCGTTGGTCAGGCAAAGTTTGATA
>CAZSNX010000434.1:0-4367 GCA_964607945.1 uncultured Candidatus Obscuribacterales bacterium | reverse complement strand
GCGTCTAAACACCATCCTGCAAAGAGGCGGTCGGTGCGGTGCCGGAAGTCATTAACCTATAATTGGCCGGTAGATTGAGTCGATCTAATGATAGTTCGAACATAAGTTCAATTATTTCTCCCCTGACAGGGTGATTTTGAGACCGGCTTTAGCTTCGTTCAACGCCGCCTTAAGTGGGGGAAACACTAATCTGTTGCCGGTTAGAAGAGTTGAAGGCGAAAGTTTTAGAAAGGAAGTTCCAGATTGGTTAGATTAAGCGGCGTTATTTTCCAAGTGGTGTTGGGCAAACTCACTTTGTGTGGATTTCTCGGGAACTGATGGTGGTTGTCAACCACCGGAACTTGCTTTGGCAAGTCTGGAAATAACACGAGCTTGGATTTCGGCAAACTTAGATTAGTCGGCACGAGGCAGCTCGAGCCGATCGGTGTCACTTTAGTAGTGAAGGCCCGAGAAATTAGATGAGGCGGTGGTACTTCGGAAAAAGGGAACATGCGCGGTGGTATTCAGACGAGTATTCGATGTGAGCGGTACATGCGAAGCTCGCCATGGGAAATGCAAGGAAGGTAAATCATGATTGGAAAATTGAGAATGCTCAGAGGGAAAAAGGGCTTCACGCTCATTGAACTCCTCGTCGTCGTTATCATTATCGGGATTCTAGCTGCGATCGCACTACCGAACTTTATCGGAGTACAAGACAAAGCGCGGGCCGCATCTGTTAAAGCCAACATGCGTACAACGCAAATTTCGGCTGAATCGTTCGCCACTGACAACGGTGGCACGTACCCTCCGGCGAAGCCTGATGGCAGTAACACATTCTCGACATACTTCCCAGGAGGCAGCTCTGGTGGCACAGGAGTCGGCAATGCGCCGGTCAATCCTTTTACGAACGCCGCGGCATGGACGGACTTCGTATCTATCAGCGTCAGCAACGTACCGACAGAGCGTTTGAAGGCGCCCGGATCGGCAGCGGTTGCGGGAAGCGCGCAAGGACAGATTGGCTACGGTGGGATTGGTACTGCTGCTAGTGGCACCAACGCTGTGTCGTACGCGATTGAAGGTACGGACTCTGCTAAGAACGCCTTGGCTGGAAGCGCACCAGGAACCAGCTTGGTACTTTCCAACCAATAGATTTGTTCAGTTAGTTAAATGGACTTTGATATGCAAGCGCGGGATGGAGAGGGGGAGCAATTTGTCTGATAAAGACTTGACTCCTTTCCCTCTGGGAAAAGAACTGAGGCGGCGGTGGATGTGTTGATAACAGCTACTTGCATATTAGGAATTTCGGTGGATTCCGCAGCTCGAAAGAGTTTGCGGGATTCACCGTTAATCCGAGGAAGGTCCCATGATCCCCACATCGAATCTGGTGAGAGCTGGAAAAGGATTTACGCTCATCGAGCTCCTGGTGGTCGTAATCATTATCGGAATACTGGCGGCAATTGCACTGCCGAACTTTATTGGAGTACAAGACAAGGCCAGGGCCGCTTCGGTTAAGGCCAACATGCGCACCACGCAGATTTCTGCGGAGGCGTTTGCCACTGACAATGGTGGAACTTATCCATCAGCAAAACCGGACGGCAGTAATTATTTCTCTTCCTACTTCCCTGGAGGCAGTTCGGGCGGCACTTTGATCGGAAACGCTCCGGTCAATCCGTTTACCAATGCGGCTGCATGGACGGATTTCGTTTCAATCTCCGTAAGCAACGTTCCGTCCGAAAGGTCGAAAGCGCCTGGTTCTGCAGCAGTGGCTGGCAGCCAGCAAGGTCAGATCGGCTACGCCGGAATTGACGTTTCGCCAAGCGGAACCAATTCAATCTCCTATGCAATCGAAGGTGCTGATTCGGCTAAGAACGCTTTGGCCGGCAGCGCCCCCGGAACCACTCTGGTGCTTTCGAATCAATGAAGCGGCGCTCTGTCTGAACAAATACTGCAAAATTTCGGGTTGCTAAGTGATTGGGCTTGTGTCCGGTGCTTGCAATCCGAATTTTTTTCAGGACGAGCCCATTGGCTTGAAATGCCGGAAAACTCAAGGCCTTTTTCTGTTTTCAAAAGCGAGCAAAGAATAGTCAACTGGTGTAGAGTTTGACACAGAGAGCAGGCGTTCGGTGAAGTTTTAGGATGTCTATGGGCCGGCTTTTGACCAGGCAATCTTTCAAATCAACCGCAATTGTGACCGGCATCTGGCTTGTTCTGGCAGTCGTCATTCAAGCAAGCCATGTGAGGATGCTCGCCCTGCTCAGCAGCCGGCCAGGCGGTACCGCTGACAGTGCAGAGCTGATTCCCCGAGCTTCCGTAATCAAACCGTTTACGCTCGGCTACGATCAACTGATCGCTGATTGCTGGTGGTTGGCTTTCATTCAGTACTATGGCAACAGCAAGGACAGAGCGAAGGACCATTGCCGTCTGGCATACAACTATCTGGACTTGATTACTCAGCTCGACCCGCGCTTCACTTTACCCTATTGGTTCTCGGCCTTTGCGGTCGGCGCAGAGGCTAAGCGTCCTGATTTGGCCGAGAAGATCATCGACCGTGGTGTGCGGTTCAATCAAGATGATTGGTATCTGCCGTTTATCGCCGGGGTAAATCTTTATCTCTTCGCTCATGATGATCGGGCGGCAGCCAAGTATTACCGAATTGCAGCTCGCTATCCCAATGCACCGAAGTGGTTGGCGCGCGAGGCCAACATTTTGGAGGCTCAGATGCCGACCTTGCTTAAGCAGGTCAACACTTGGGCAAGTATCTACAATTCAAGCAATGACGAACTTGTCAAACGCGAAGCAGCCGGCCGATTGAAGGAGCTCTGGTTGACTATTTATCGAACGGTTCCGAGCAAGGCTGCTCGGGAACGGGCAGTTGCTGAACTCAAGTTGTTGGGCGTCGAGTTATGACAAGGGGGTAGACGTGATCGCTACTGCGGAGAAAACCAAGACATATGCCGGTTGGGGATTTGGCCTGACCGCTGTGCTCTTTGTTGCATCCGGATTCAGCAGCCTGATCTATCAAGTGGTTTGGACGCGCATGTTGGTTCTGGTTTTCGGCTCGACCACCTTTGCCACCTCGACGGTGTTAGCTGTTTTTATGGGCGGACTGGCGCTGGGGAGCTTCGTCGCCGGGAAAGTGAGCGACAAGATAAAGAGGCCATTCTTCTACTACGGTGTGCTCGAGGGAGCGATCGGCCTGTGGGCTCTGTTAGTACCATTTTTGTTTGCTGCTGCTGTGCCCGTCTATCAGATGGTTTGGCAAGGGCTGCATCCGACTGTCCTGCCGTTCAGTCTGCTCCGGTTCCTGATGGCTGCTGCAATTCTGATTCTGCCGACCGCCTGTATGGGGGCTACTCTGCCGCTCCTTTCGCGGTTCGTTACTGCCAGTCTCGATTATGTCGGTGAAAGAGTCGGCACGCTTTATTCCGTTAACACGCTGGGTGCGGTGGCTGGAGCGATGCTGGCTGGCTTTGGGTTGCTGCCTGCAATGGGGTTGTCTGCCACCACTTTGATTGCTGCTCTGATTAATTTCTTGCTTTGTGGGGTTGTAATCTGGCTGGCTCCGATGCTTGAGCGCGGGCAGCAAGCTTTGCCGGCCGAGCCGGTTGCCGAAGAGACCAAGCAAAAGCCTGCGTCGGCTCCGCTTCCCTGGCTGACGCGTGTCGCAATTGTCTCGTTTGGAATCTCCGGCGCCGCCGCGATGGTTTACGAGGTCGGTTGGACTCGCACATTGTTAATGGTGATTGGTTCGAGCAACTATGCGTTTACCGTGATGTTGTCGACATTTTTGATCGGAATCTTTCTGGGCAGCTTTGTTTGCGCGCGGATTGTCGATCGCGCTCGCGAGCCGCTTGAATGGTTCGCCAAATTAGAGATCGGTATCTTCTTTTGTGGCTTCTTGTCGATGGCGCTCTTTAACTACCTGCCCTGGTGGAATCTCCAGCTCAATGCTTTCCTGCCGGCTGATCCGACAGCCAGTATCTGCGCGCGCTTTGTTCTTGCGTCGTTGATCTTGTCTCCGCTGACCTTCTGTCTGGGGGCGATCTTTCCGACTATCGTCAAGGCTTCGACCAAAGAGTTGGAGGCGGTCGGTAAATCGGTCGGGATGCTTTACTCCATCAACACGTTAGGAGCGATCATTGGAGCCTTCGCGGCTGGATTCATTTTGGTGCCTTGGCTGGGGGTAGAGCGAACTCTCATCGTCGCGTCGGTGGTTAACTTGATACTGGGTGTCGGTCTTTGCCTATATCTGAATTCCATTCCTAAGTATGTGCGCATTGCCATGGTGATTGTTTGCCTGCCGGTGCTCTACTGGTGTCTGGGCATGCCGGATATCTGGAATCGCTCGATCATGTTGATGGCGCAGTCTGAGCGCCGGCGAATGGTGC
>CAZSNX010000433.1:0-4382 GCA_964607945.1 uncultured Candidatus Obscuribacterales bacterium | reverse complement strand
GCAGCTGCTCGTCCAGCCTCGTGGCCGGCAAGTGTGCGCCCGATCACCGCTCGCATTGCACCATCAGACAGCGCGTGCGTTGTGCGACCTGGCAGCGGTTCTCTCAACGTCCTTACCCCGTCTAGAGTTCGGTTGGCTGTCGATTGCAGCTGATTCAGTCGCGCCAGGCTCTCCAATCTCTGAACATTCCTGGCAATATCGATCGAACCTCGCAGTTGCGTCAGTCCGGTATTTCGCTCTTGATCGGCTCTCGGCGCGCTTCGTCCGGACTCCGGCATCGAGCGAAGTGCGCGCGCCAGCTCGGATACATTCAGCTGCGGCGCCAACTGCCGCAGTTTCGATTCACTCTGAACTCCCTCCAGCCGCGGTGAGCTCTTTGCCACCCCCGAATTTCCCTTGTCGCCAATCGCTCCAGAGACTTCCGCAACTTTTTTCAGTTCAGCCTTGGCTGAATTTGTTTCTGATGGACTCGCCGCTCGGCCCGTGACAGTGCGGTCGAACGGAAGCTGTTGCCCGGCTGCCGGCTTCAAGTCGCGGGCAGACTCCCTGGCAAAAGTCGCTAAAGGACTTGCCTCTTGGCGCTTAACTGAAAGACGATCCTCGGCCGCCTTTTGCTCTGGTGCTTTCAAGGTCGCGCTACGCTCCGGCAATGGCTTCTGCTCAGATGTTCTGCCGGTAACTTGAGCTTCATTTTGAGATTTGCGTTCGGCGAAACGATCGACTGGACGGTCGGTTGGTGCCTTACTATCAGGCGATCTGGAATCGGCCGTTCTGGATTCCGTGGATTTAATTGCAGCAGTTTTTTCTACGCTCGGCTTTCCTTGCTCGGACACTGGTTTCAGTCGTGTGTCCGGCACAGAACCTGATTCGGCGCCAGCTGATTTCTGCCGCTCTCGCAGCTGATTCATTTCGCTGTCCAGATATCTCTGCGGTCCGCCGGCATCACGCAGCCGCTCCGAAAGCGGTGCGGAATCTTGCTGTCTGCCATCGGAGACTTTGGCAGCTGTATGCTGAACCTCCGAGATTGCGGGGCGTCTTTCACCTGGTTCGCGCGCAGTCTCCGGTGGTCGGCTGCCGCCTTCCGGCTTAATTGCCGCAGCTTCTTTAGCTGTGACCGGCTCCTTAACCTGTCCAGCAGCCGGCGCAGTTGGCAGCTCCTTCCTTGCTTGTTCGGCACCCGGCTGCTTATTTTGAGGATTGGAAACTGCCCTATCAGCACCGGACTGGTTTTGCTTGAGCTGATCGGCTCTTTTTTGAATCGCCTCTTCCAGCGATTTGCGCATGTCGTTCTGCTCGACCATCGGCACATTCTTGAGCGTCTCTTTGAACTGCTGGTAGTTATGCAGGTTTTGCCTTTCCGCTACAGAAAGTGACTGCTCGGAACGACCATTGTCCAGCGCCTGTTGGGTCTGTCTTCCGGCGTCGATACTTTTAACTGCATCGGGCGATAGCTTCTGAGCGACCTGCTCCGGTGAATTGCCGGACGCCTTCATTAACGTTTCGTCCCATTTATGAACCGGATTGCTCACCCATTCCTGCAAATCCTTAATCGGATTAGACGCCTCGGCCGCAGCCGGAGTCCTGGATTGCGACGGTTCGCCCTTGACCGGCTCGGCCACCCTCGTCTGTGCGGGCTCGCCGCCGACCGACCGGTATTGCTGCGTCTCACCCTTACCGGCATCAGCAACAAACTGCATCCGCATCTGTCCGGAATGGTCTCCTGCCGGCTCCCGGTGCTCCCGCTGGACATTTCCGAATTCGGCGCCAACTGGTTGCCGACCAGGCTGAATCTCCGCTCCTCCGGCACCGCCCTTGCTCTCGAGCTTGACTGTGGCGCTGTGTTCGCCCACTCGATGCGCAGCGGAAGTTTGCTGTTGTGAATTCGGTCTTTCGGAAGCCGGCGCCGAAGAGCCGAGCCGGACTTGCTCTTCTTTGAGCTGCTTGGCTCTTTGCTGGACCGCTTCTTCAAGTGCGTACCGTACATCTGACTGATCGACCAGAGGAATATTCTTGACTGTGCTCTTGAACTGAACATAATTGTTCAGGTCGAGTTTTTCTTGCGCCGAAAGTGAATCTTGACTGCGACCTTTGTCCAAGGCAGCTTTTACCTTCAGCCCATTGTCGATGCTTACGACCACTTCAGGTTTGAGCTTTCCAGCCACCTGTTGCGGCGAGTTGCCCGATGCCTTCATCAAGCTCTCATCCCATTTGTGAACGGGATTGGAAACCCACTGCTGCAATTCGTGCCAGGGGCTCCGCGCCTCTTGGACAGTCGGCTTTGCTTCAGCCTTGGACTCCGGTCTGACACCCTGACCGGTCAAAGTTGCCCAGCTCTTGCCCAACGAATCCAAAAACTGCTTTTGCAGGGGAGCTTCCTTCTGCTTACCTTCCGGCGGCTCGGCCTGCTCGGCTGTACGTTTCGGTTTTACCGAATCGTCGCGTTCTTTTGAAGCGTTTTTCGACTTGCCAGCCTGCCCGTCGCCCATAAGAAGAACACTCCGCTGCCCCTTTAATCTTCGCTGCCGAACCAGCTAATGTCTCTGCCTAATAGACTTATACCCATTTAAGACAACCCGTTGTCACTCTCATAGCCTGGCGCAAGCAGCCGCTTAGTAAACACGGTAGGTAGGTGTGTGCCGGCAAAGCCAAAAATATGGCAATTCGAACACCATGACATCATACGCCTGAATTAGCAAAACGTCACTGTGTAATTCAACAGTTTTAGCCAAAAACCAAACTCAGCTGAGCGCGTAGGAATGCCCGCAGCTCAAGCAGAAGGAAAAGTCATGGTCGCACTTGGTGCCGCATCGATTACAGACTGCCGGGTCACCAGCGGCAGCGGTTAAATCCGCCTTGGACTGTCCGCTACCGCCGGTGCCACCACCGCCAGAGGACGACACAAAACTGCCGCCGACATTGACCGACATCGGCTCAGGCGAAGCACCGAGCGCTTCTTTGGCAAAGTACGGCTGATAGCCGGTCATTCCCAGCCCTGCAGGGAACCCGCTCGGCGCCTCCGGCGGAATCGACGGCCCGGGCTCTATCACCGTATTTGATACTACTTGAATCAAGGGAGAATCGACCTGATCGCCGAGCTCTAATCTCTCTCTCTGTTGTCCGTAGGCACTTGCTGCACGCATGCCCGACTGCTCGAGCCTCATGCCTGACTTGCCTTCATTCTTGTTGCGCTCTTGCTTCCTTGCATTGTTCGATGCAGACCGCTCAGACTTGCCGGCGGTTCTCGACGGCGATTCTTGTGCCTCCTTCCTGCCTGTTCGATTTTCGTCGGGCTGTTCTGGCTTCAGCCATCGCTTGACTTGTTCATCATAGTCCTTATCACTCAGCTTTCCAGTCTCTTGCGAATTGCGCCGGCGAATCTCCAATTCGGCTTCGTGCAGCTTTCGTTGAAAGTCTTCAGTGATTTGAGGAGCCGGTCCGCTTCTGCGCAAGTGACTCTCAGACTGGACTGCGGAATAACCTCCCGAACCAGTTCTTCTTTTCTGGAGTAGTCGGTCTTCATTTACGAGTAATGCATTACGGATGGTTTCATTGTGCCTGTCGACGGCGCCATGACCGACGAAGGATGAGATCAGGTATAAGATCGGCCAGCTCCACCACCAGTGCCAGAACCAATTAGACAAAATTACAAAACCAATCAAGTACCAGCACTGTTTCTTGTTGCCATTGGCGTAAAGATTGCCCAGCCCAATCAAAACCACATTCAATATCCAAACAAGCGGAGCCGATTTGAATTGCCCAATGTTTGGTTCCAGCTCAGTCACAGAAGATTCCTCCCTGCTTCTGATTTAATGTGCCCACTTTCGCCACTGGATTTTCACCAACCAAACATGAGCCCAGGTTCAATGCGATCCTTCAAATAGCGCCAGATACTTCTTTGCTGCTTCGTTCTTGGGATCTTTAACTAGAACATTCTTGATCTCTTGAACGGCCTGAGGCACTTCTCCGCTGTCATGCAAGGCCACGGCCAGACCGATATGTGCTTCGACGTTATCCGGATTGAGTCCCACCGCCTTCTTTTCCTCGACAATCTGACCTTGCAGATCTCCTGCTTGTCCCAACACCTGAGCGAGACGATGATGCAGCGCGTCATTGTCCGGATCGAGTTGAATTGCGCTTCTTAACTCTTCGATAGCCAGCTGCAAATCATTCTTGCCAAAGGCCGCTTCCGCCAGCTGTCGATGCCCGGCAATTTCGCTAGGCTCCAGCTCGACAGCCTTATGAGCTTCCTCCATCGCTTGATCGTAAAGCTGCTTATGATTGAGCGCATCGGCAAAGACATAGTGCGCAATTGCATTTTTCGGATCGACGCTCACGGCTTTCTTGAGCACTTCGACCGCCTCGTCGTACTTGCCTTCAGTGTT
>CAZSNX010000432.1:1968-4398 GCA_964607945.1 uncultured Candidatus Obscuribacterales bacterium | reverse complement strand
CTCGGAGCTGTCAGAACTGATGGTACCTTTGAGAAACTTCAAGGGTCCGCCAAAGTGACCGCGAGCCTTGCCGTCCTTACCCAGCACCGCAACCGAGCCGTTCTTATATTCGCCGGTTTCTTCCATGCGAATCAAATTGGGCTTCTTGAAGCTGTACTCACCTTTTTCGTTGACTGTCGAGTCTTTCTTAAACACTGTAAGCTCGAATTCTGTGGAGTAGTCTTTCAAGTCGGCTGTCCGATTAATCAAGCGATCGATAAATGCGGAGCCGTCCTTCATCGAATCGACGAGCGGACCGGCGGCAGTGAAATTAGAAACTTTATTGCTGCCGGCGGCTATCGACGGCTTAGTTTCAGAAGGCATTGCGTTTGACAGCGTAAGAATCGAGCCGAGTACCAGAGGCAGAAAAATCCGACCGATCATATTATTAGCCATCGCATTCAAAGTTATTACGAAATTGCAGGCAATAGTATAAGCTTCATTACAACTGCAGCAGGACATTATATCCTGTTGCTTGTAAACTCGCAGCTCTGATTCTTTTCATGCCATCGATATGTCGAAGGAGTTAGTCGAAATACCGCTGCCGGCGCCAATGGCGCTCGCCGGAAGCAAGCGCGGATCCGTGCAAGCCAGCGTTGCAAACGGCGATGACGGTACCCGGCTGTTTTGTAGAACCTGGCAGGGAGAGCCGACTGCGGCCGTGCTTATCTACTTGCATGGCATTGAAGGTCACAGTCAGTGGTTCGAGCAAACAGCCTCGTATCTTAACCGGTTGGGTTTTTCGATCTATGCGCCCGATCGTCGCGGCTCCGGTCGCAATGCCGACAGGCGTGGTGATATTACTAGTTATCGCCAGTTCATCAACGATCTCAAAGGGTTGTTAGCTTGTGTTAAGACGCAACATCCCGATGTTCCGCTCTTTCTGCTCGGAAGCTGCTGGGGAGCGAAGCTGGCCGTTGCGGCTCTTAAAGACTCTGAAATTCGCAGCCTGTCCTTTGCGGGGCTGGTGCTGATTACACCTGCAATTAAAACATTGGTGGATGTCGACTTTCTAACCAAACTGAAGATCGGCTGGAGCTGGCTCACCGGCTCCAAACGAACGTTTATGCTGCCGATTGCGGTTGAAATGTTTACGGACAATCCAATTTATAGAGATTTCATAGAGCGCGATCCGCTGCGCTTAACTGAAGTTACCGCCTCCTTCTTGGTCGAGAGCTTGAAAGTCGGCAAAGTAGCTTTCAATGCCGGCGCCGAGCTGCAGTTGCCGGTTCTTGTCTTGGCCGCCGGCAGTGATCGGATTGTGGATGTGCCGGGTCTGGAAGACTGGTTTGAACGAATTCCTTCATTGGACAAAGAGATGTATGTTTTCTCATGGTCCGAGCATTGTCTGGACTTCGATGAGCGTGCGCAGGAGTATGCTCGTTGTTTAAGCAAATGGTTGCTTCAGCGCGGAAAGGAACGTAAAAAGTGAGAGTAGTTTCAGTTGATGTCATTCCACTCACACTGCCCTTCAGGCTTTCGTTCGGGCATAGTTTGGCCAGTCGCAGTCACTCGACTAACGTATTTGTCCGAGTCAGATTGGCTGATGGTTCGGAGGGTTTTGGCGAAGGGGTTCCGCGCGACTATGTGACCGGCGAGAGCACCGATGATGCAATTGACCGAATCAGAAGAGTCTTTGCTCCGGTCTTAATGGCAACCGAGTTGGCGCCGCTGCCCGGGCTGCTCAAGCAACTCGAGCAATTGACGGACTGCTTCGAATTGGGCAGCAAGCGATGGGGGGCCTCCTGGTGCGCGCTCGAATTGGCGATACTGGATGCGGTGGCACGCTCGCAACAGAGAAGTCTGGCTGACCTGCTCGGTCCGTGCCGGCGGGAGTCAATCCGATATGGCGCGGTTGTGCCGTTCTCGGGCAAGAAGGCTTTGAAGGCATTATTGTATTTCTATAAGCTTTACGGTTTTCAGACTGTGAAGTTGAAAGTCGGCGACGATATCGAGTCGGATGCGGCTCGTCTTGCGCTGGCCAGAAAAATTCTCGGTGCGGGCGTTACATTGCGAGTAGATGCCAATTGCGGATGGACGGTCGAAACAGCTCAGCGCGCTGCTGACCGCTTCTCCGCTTTCGGAATCTCGTCTTATGAGCAGCCGCTTGCAGCCGATGATCTGTCGGGGATGGCCAGATTGACGGCGGCGCTTCAGGCTCAGGTTGTTGCCGATGAATCGCTTTGCACGCTCGATGATGCACGGCGGTTGGTTGCAACCAAAGCTTGTTCCGGCTTCAACATTCGAATTTCGAAAGTGGGTGGATTGCTGGCGGCGCGAAGGATGGCCCAGTTGGCCAGGGCAGCCGGGATTAAATGCCATCTCGGGGCGCAGGTGGGCGAGAGTGGTATACTCAGCGCGGCAGGCAGGCTGTTCGCTTGCCTGGAGGAG
>CAZSNX010000432.1:0-1958 GCA_964607945.1 uncultured Candidatus Obscuribacterales bacterium | reverse complement strand
CGTTTGAAAACTACGAAGGGTCAGCCAATCTGCTGCTTCTGAAGCAGGACTTGACTCGCGAGAATCTGACTGCCGGATGGGGCGGTCACGGCAGACTCTTGAGGCGACCTGGATTGGGTGTGACGGTTGTGCCCGAACGCTTCTCGAAATCGCAGTGGATAGAGGCGTCTGGCGGCGTCGAAGCCCCCAAACAGGTGTCGGCCGACTCCAAGCAAGCAGCTCATCCCTAGTCTCAGGTTTCATATGATGGATTTTGCAGACTATTTGTCAAACTTCTTGTGTGAAAAGGAGCCGGTCTGCAATGTCTAGAGAGTTTGAACTCGCTGTCGGACAGAAGTTGCGAGAAGTCTTGCACATCGCCAGATTTCGCGCTGCAGTGGCAGAGCCGCGCAAAGCGCAGGAAGCGCGTTTGCTGTCTATGATTCGGCGCAACGAGAAGAGTCTGTATGGCAGGCGGTATGGATTCGAGCGCATTCGTTCGATTGCGGACTTTCAGGCGCAGATTCCCCCCAATAGTTATGAAGATCTTTCCCCCTACATCGATGCCACTATGAATGGTGCGAGCAATCAGCTCACTTGCGAGCAGCCGCTCATGTATGCCACTACTAGAGGTACTACAGGCAAGCCCAAGTTCATTCCGATTACCAGGCAGCATTTGCGTGATTACACGCACGCATTTCAAATTCACAACTATCAGATGATAAGCGACCATCCCAATGCAGCAAGCGGTCGCTTTTTGATCATTGCCAGCAATGACGAGGAAGGTCGCAGCGCCTCCGGTATTCCCTATGGTGCAGTTTCCGGACTGTTAAATCGCAAGCAGCCAGCAATTCTGAAGAAATATTTTTCGCTTCCCTATGAGCTATGCAAGATCAAAGATGTCAGCACGAAGTACTATCTCATGCTTCGGATTGCGGCTGCGCAGAATGTAACGGCCGTGCTGTGCTGCAATCCTTCCAGTCTCCTGCTCCTGGCGGATCAGCTAAAGGAGCACGCTTGCGAAATCCTTGCCGACATTTACGATGGGCGCTTGAATAAAAGGCATGCTCCGGCGGAGTCTTTGCGGGAAGCATTTGCACCCTTTTTGAGTCCGAACCGCTGTCAGGCAAGGCGATTGTCCGAGATACTCGAGCGGGAAGGCCAGCTTAAGCCGACGGATCTGTGGCCCAATCTCGGCTTGATATCATGCTGGAAGGGCGGACCAATGTCCTTTTATCTTGAGCAGCTTCCCGAGATGTATGGACAAATTCCGATTCGCGATTTTGGCTATATGGCAAGCGAAGGGCGTGGTTCTATCCCGCTTTCTGATAATGGCGCTGCCGGTGTGCTGGCTCTGACCGGGCACTTTTTCGAGTTCGTCGAAGAATCCGAGATTGATAGTCCTCAACAGAAATTCCGGACCGCAGACCAGCTGGAAGCAGGGGGGCGCTACTACATTTATTTCACGACTGCAGCCGGACTCTATCGATACAACATCAACGATCTAATTGAGGTAGTTGGTCACTACGAACGTGCACCGCTGATTCAGTTTGTTAGAAAGGGAGCTGGTATCAGCTCGATTACCGGCGAAAAGTTGACAGAAGAGCAGGTTCGTGTCGCTCTCACTCAAGCTATTCGCCAGCTCGCCTTGTCGCAAATCTCTCACTTCACGGCGGCAGTGCAACTCGGCAAGCCGCCTTATTACGCTTGCTTCATCGAACTGAGCCGGGAGTTGCCGGAATCGCTGCGGGACGAGTTTTTACGAGTATTCGATCGCAGCTTGATTGCGCAGAATCCGGAATACGAAGATAAGCGCAAGTCAAAGAGGCTGGGTGCGCCCGTTTTAGAGATACTGCCTACAGGCAGTTATACTCAGATTCGCCAGAGGCGCGTGGAGCAGGGTGCGCCCGAAGCCCAGGTTAAAATACCCTTGCTCGCCCAAGTCGGTGATTTTCAGATCAATCAGGTGGTGAAAGTGC
>CAZSNX010000431.1:0-4400 GCA_964607945.1 uncultured Candidatus Obscuribacterales bacterium | reverse complement strand
GTGTCTCCAGAAGATCTATATCCTCCGCCGAGAGCATCTTTTGACCGCCGATTCGATCGTCGTCCAAGGTCACAATGCCCACGAGCTCGCCGCCAGCGTGCAACCCCACCACATAACGCATCTTCAGCTCACGGAAATGGTGTAAGCCAGCTTGCATGATTTCTTTAGGCCATTCAAAAGGGTGCAGCCTGAGGTCGATACAGCCAGGCTGCTTTTCAAGGAATCGAATGAATTCGGGAGCGCTCTTTCCCGCCTTCTCGATTTCCCTCGCTGCCGCGCCCGATAGTGCAGTCGATCCGCCCAGCACGAGTTTTCTATGGGACTCATCGACTAGCCAAACGCTCACTGAAAGAGTCTCGAGGGAATCAGAGATCATTCTGCTCACGGCGGCGCTCAAGACCTGCGCATTGACGAGCGATGTTGTCCGCTTGGTGGATTCCATCCAAACACTGCGATAGTCATAGATGGGACGACTGAAGTGCCGGCTCACAGCGACGCGAAGTTTTCTGCGCAGCCGGTTGGAAAGAAGGAGGACCGCGAGGGCGGTCAGCGAAACGATGACGAGCAGCGCATCAATCGGAACACCGTGACTGAATGTAAAGTATCGCGCCAGATGAACCAGCACACCGACAGTAAGCAGGTATAGCCCCGCCAGGATGACAGTGAGTGAATTCTGGATGGTGGCAGTGGAGAGATATACATCTACGTTCAGCGACGGGCCGCGATACAACGACAGAGTAAAAAGGAGATTAGCGGCAATCAGACCGAGTGCGTTGATTGTTATGAAACGCGTATCGATGTTCGAGAACAACAGCGACTCACTCGACACATAGAAGCGCAGTGCAAACAGCAGCGCCGCACCAAGCGCCATGAACTTGATCTGCCAGCGCATGCGGCCGATTGAGGACCTGATTGTGAGTTCAAGGTTGAAAAGAATCAGAACCGAGGCAAGCAGGAAGAACACTTGCAACGCCCGCCCAGGCCAATCCAGCCCAATCAACCATCCGCCATTGTCTTGAAGCTGCGCCGCGCCGATGAAAATGGACTGACTGAAGGCGGTGACGAATGAAATCGGGATGACCGCAATAGCCAGCAACGGCCATTTCCACTTGGAAAGAAACTCGTGCGAATTGGCCCGGGCGTAGCTAACGCTGAAGCCCAGCCAAACCGCGGGGATCAGAGCTGAAAGAGCGATGATCCGACCCTGCCATATGAGCACGTCCGCCGGCAGCACCTGCCCATAACGAAAGCCCCTAAACAATTGTTCCAACGCAAGCAGCATCATCCCGCCGGCGAAAAGGCGATGTACTGCGGAACGCCTGTCCCGGAAAAATACGGCGGCGGCCGTGATCATACTGAAGTAGACCGCCACAAAAGTTAAGAATGTGGGTGCTGACATGTTGGAAAGGAAATCGAGGAATGGTCCGAACAGCCAATTGCTAAACGGACCGGCCAGACCTTTTACTTTGAGATTTCTTTCAGTGCGTCTTGAGCAAGACGTTTTTCTTTGAAGTCTTCTTTACTGGAAGCTGCTTTCTTAAGCGCCGCTTGAGCTTCCGCGATTTGCTTGTTTTCTTTGTAAATCATACCCAAGTGGTATTGGAAGACTCCGCTATCTGGCACTTTCGATACGGCGAATCGCAGTTGATCCCGGGCCATCACATAGTTTCCAAGTTTGTAATAAACCCAACCCAGCGTGTCTGCAACGCTTGGGTTCTCCGGCTGCTTCTTTCGGGCCATCTGCGCCCACGTCAGCGCCTTATCCAAATCGCGTCCTTGTTCCGCAAGAATGTAGGCCAGGTTATTGGCAGCCGAATCAAAGTCCGGATTCACCCTTAGAGCCTGCTCGTAACTCTGTTTGGCTTCTTCTTCCTTGCCTTGACCAGCATAAACAAGCGCTTTCGCCCCGTAAGCTCCAAAATCGGAAGGATTCTTGGCGATGATTTCGTCCAATTTCTTGATGCCGTCATCAGTTCGGCCTGTCCGAATGTATTGCGAAGCCAAGAAAACATCGGAACTACGAAGATTGGGATCCTTTTCAAGAGCTTTTTTGAAAGCCCGCTCCGCATCATTTTCTTTTCCAGGCTGCTGTGAATAAACAACACCCATGAGTTCGTAGTGAAAAGCCTGCTTCTTGTCATCCGGCACGCGATTAATGGCCGCAATGGCTCTGTCCAACTGCTTGGACAGAATGTAAAACTGCGTCAGATCACGCAGGGTTTCCTGTGACTCCGGCTGAAGATTCAGTGCTTGGAGCAAATTCTTTTCTGCCTCTTCGGTGCGACCTTGAGCAGCGGCTGTGAACGCCATCTGCCGATGAATGACCGGACTGTTCGGTTGAAGCTTCGCGAGTTCGTTCAGCTCTCTCTCAGACTCTTTGAAGTTCTTTTCCATGCGATCTAACGCGGCCTTGAGGATCCGAGCCGGAGCGGAATCGGGCTGCGCGGATAGAACCTTGCGGATTTCGTTCCGTGAATCTCCAAGCATTCCTTTTGTCATAAGGATCTCGGCCAAAGCGACTCTGGCCGGGTGATATGCCGCATTGGCTTTCAATGACTGCTGGAAATGGTCTTGAGCCTGATCCGTCTGCCCCTTTCGCAAGGCCATGGTTCCTAGAAAAAAATGTGGCTGTGGGAATGGGCTGTTTACCACGCCTTCTCGACTGAGAGTCGCTTGGGCTTCGTCATACTTACCGGTGATGAATTGAACTTGGCCCAAAAGTATCTGGCCGATCAAATTATTCGGGCTGGCTTTTAGAATCTGATCGATTTCGGTGCGCGCCTGAGCCGGCTGATCTCCGATCAGGTTGAGCGCCAGCTTTGCCGCTACATCGAGATTCTCGGGAAACTGCTTTTTCGTCTCAAGAAGCAGTTTTCGCGCGTCTTCCTTTCGATTTCTGGATGTATACAGGTCGCTCAGAATAAGCGAAGGCTGAGGATCCTGAGCGGTCTTGCCCTGAGCATCCCTCAGAACCTTCTCGGCCATGTCGAAACGGTCAGACTCGTAGTAGAGAGAAACCAACTGGAGATAGATATCTCTATCTGTCGGATATGCGTTCAGCGCTCCCTGAAATGTGGATTCCGCCTTGTCCGTTTGGCGAATGGCGCGGTAGTAGTTGCCAAGGGAAATCAGGGCGCCTTTATCTTTGGGATTGATCTCCAGCGCCTTTACAAACGCTTTCTCAGCCTCCGGAAAGTTCTTCTGCAGGGCGAAAGACGTCCCCAAGCTGACGAATGCTGAGGTATTGTCCGGATCAAGGTTGACGGCTTTTTCAAACAAGTCGACCGATGAGGTGTAATCCTGCAAACCAGATGAGGCATTGCCGAGGAGGATCAGCGCCGCCACATTATTGGGATCCTTCGCCAGAATCTTTTGGGCGACTTCCGACGCTTGCTTGAAGAACTGCGAGTCGGTGCGGCCCACCGTGAGATAGATGTTTCCTAAGCGCAGGTTCGCCTCAAGGTCGTCGGGGTAGTACTCCAGAAGCGCAGTCAGTTGCTGCACCGCTCCCCTCAAATTACCCTGGTTGATATAAGTCAGTGCAAGAAAGAATCGCCCGTCGCGGCTTCTGGGATCTTTCTGAACCGCGTTCAGAAGCTGAATGGCGGCTTCTGGAAATTTCTTTTCCTCGAAGTATTTTTTTCCGCTGTCCAGATAATCCTGCGCGGATGTGAGCGAGCCTTTCCATAAAGCGTAGCCAAGCACGCCGCCTGTCAAAATTGTTGCAATCAGAAGAGAGACGACTAGAACTCTTTTCATGATTCAGCCTCCTTTGAGATCAAAGATGCTTCCGGCCGCTGTCTCTCGGATTTGATAAGCATCGCTAGTACGGGATAAATCATTAAAAGCCCCAAGAAAAAGAACGGGATGCCACCCTCCCGGTGCAGGCGGCTGGTGAGGATCGCTTTGTCTACATGAAGGGCAAGCAGACTCAATGTTGAAATTCGAAGGGCATTCTTGAGAAACAACACCGGCAATATCGCCAGAAGAAGAGCTCCCCAGCTCCACCCCGATCGCAGAGTCAGATGCGCGGCGAGAAGCGTCAAGATCAAGAGACTGATTCCGGAGCGAATGCCGCTACACTCGGGGGCCACTTCAACCACCAAGTCCGGCATTGTAAATATCACTCCCTCACGATAAATCGGTGTTCCGGTGAGCTTCAACAGAACATAAGAAACGTCAGCGGAACCATGCTGCAGGAAAGCAATCACCCGGTTGAGGAGGCCGTCTGGAATTGGGATGCAGAATCCAAGGAATAGCAGCGGGAATAGGGCGTTCTTGAAGGCATTGGAGCCCCAGAACAGAAGAAATCCTCCGATCCACATTACAAGAAACGAAGCCGTCATGAGCGCGAGCTGATTGGTTTGTTCAATTTCAGCGCGCCAGATCGTGCCGGCGAT
>CAZSNX010000430.1:0-4420 GCA_964607945.1 uncultured Candidatus Obscuribacterales bacterium | reverse complement strand
GCTGGCGGCCGGCCAAGAAACCGGTGCCGACGACTTTACTTTCATCGCCAATCATATGCCGTCTTCTTACGTCCTACTAGGCTCGGCGATCGATCAATCGCCCAGGCTAATTCACACGCCGAATTTCGACGTTAACGAAGACGCTCTACCGATTGGAGCCGCGCTTCTGACCGAATTCGCCTGCCGCTACCTGGGTCCTTGATTCCTGCCGGCCAGATAGAAATCTCAACACACTTTCGAAAGTCCTTAAAGACTTCAGTTGCAGGTGAAGTTCCAGGTACCGGATGAAGGCCATTTTGAACACACACGATAGAATGTTTCCCAGACAGCGTGTGAGAGATTCTACGGGGAATTTTCGACGTGGCCAAGATTCTGGTTGTCGATGACGATGAAGACCTATCAATCATGGTCTCCGACAAGTTGATGCTGGAAAGGTATGAGGTGGAAGTTGTCCACAACGGCAAGAATGCGCATGAGCAGTTGCGGACCGCCGGTTTCGATCTGCTCATCCTCGACTGGGACTTACCGGACACTACCGGCGTGGAGATCTGCAAGCAGTTTCGCGCAGCCGGCGGCACAATTCCCGTATTGATGTTGACTGGGCGCGGCGGAGTGGAGAACAAAGAAGAGGGCTTTGACGCCGGGGCCGATGATTACCTGACAAAGCCGTTCGAAATGAAAGAGCTCGCCTCTCGCGTCAAAGCATTGCTGCGCAGAGCAGCTGTCAGCGCCCCACCTCCGAAGCCTGCCGATGCCGACATACCGGTCCATATCGGCTCGCTTGTCGACAATAAGTATCGCCTCGACGAATTCATCGGACAAGGAGGCATGGCGCTCATCTACAAGGCCACTCATGTCGCAATGCAAAAGCCGGTTGTAGTCAAGCTGGTGCAGGCGCATCTGCTCGAAGAAGAGACTTCCATGCAAAGATTCAAGCAAGAATGCCTGCTGATGAGCAGAATCAATCATGGCAATGTGGTTTCAGCGTTCGACACCGGCATGCTGAACGGTAAACAGCCATTTCTGGTCATGGAGTACATCAAGGGAGAGACGCTTACCGATGTTATTGCCAGAAGCGCACCACTGGCGATAGCAGAAGCCCTGGAGATTATGATTCAAGTTTGTCGTGGGTTGGAAGCCGCTCATGCTGCTGGAGTTATCCATCGAGACCTGAAGCCGGACAACATAGTCATAAAAGAGCGCGGCTCCGATCCTAATTGGGTAAAAATTCTCGACTTCGGAATAGCCCATCTGGCCGAAAACAAGCAACGATTGACTCAACCAGACATATTAATGGGAAGCGCCGGTTACATCTCGCCGGAGCAACTGCGCGGGCTCGACCTAGACGAGCGCGTAGATATCTATGCTTTAGGAGTAATTCTCTTTCAAATGCTCACCAAGTCGCTGCCATTCAAGGCCAGCAACACGGAGGCTTTCCTTGTGAAACAGGTGCTCGAGCAGCCCGACCTGCTATCCACCCAACGGGCGGACATCGCCTTTGGGTCTCCGATTGAATCCGTCGTAGACAAAGCACTGGAAAAGGACCCCAATCAGCGCTACCAGACTGTCACTGCGCTCAGACTGGAGTTAGAGCAGCTAATGAAATCGACTGTAAAGTCCAGTCAGTAAGTCAGTAGGTCAGTTGACTATAATCCCAACTCACGCGCGATCAGCAGACGCTGTATCTCATTGGTGCCTTCTCCGATTTCGCCCAGTTTGACGTCGCGCAGATAGCGCTCGACCGGAAAGTCTTCAACATAGCCATAACCACCATGTATCTGCACAGCCAGATTGCAAACTCTCGTAGCAACTTCGGCGCTGAAGAGTTTGGCTTGAGAGCCTTCCATCGTCACGCGCCTGCCATTGTCCTTGAGCCATGCCGCATGATAAGTCATCATGCGCGCCGCGCTTAACTGAGTTGACATATCGGCAAGATAACCTTGAATGAACTGAAACTGCCCGATCGTCTTGCCGAAAGCTTCACGCTGTTTCGCATAACTTAAGGCAGACTCGTAAGCCGCCTGGGCAATTCCGATGATCAAAATACTGGCTCCCAGCCGTCCGCCTTCAAGAGTTACTAGCGCTTGCTTGTAACCCTCTCCAACAGCGCCCAGCAGATTCTCTTTTGGAATACGACAATTCTCCAACACCAAGCTGCAAGTCGGAGAGCCCCGAGTTCCTAGTTTCTTCTCAATCTTGCTGACGTTAAAACCAGGTGTTCCCTTTTCAACAATGAAGGATGAAATGCCCTTGTTGCCTAGCGCTCTGTCGGTCATCGCCATTATTACCGCATTTTGAGCGACTGAAGCATTTGTGCAAAACTGCTTCTCGCCGTTTAGCACCCAGCATTCACCATCGAGAACAGCCGTTGTCTTCTGAGCGGAAGCATCGGAGCCGGTGCCCGGCTCGGTCAGCGCCCAACAACCAAGATGCTCACCACTAGCCATCTTCGGCAGATACTTGTTCTTCTGCTCTTCGCTTCCGAACAAGAGGATCGGCATCGTTCCCAGGGAAAGATGAGCCATATAGCTCAAACCGGTAGAGGCGCATGCCTTACCGACTTCTTCCAGCGCCACCAGGTAAGACCGGTAGTCTCCGCCGGCACCGCCGTATCGACTTGGGATTAGCATTCCCAGCAAGTCCAACTTACCAAGCTCTTTGAAAATCTCAGCAGGAAAGCGATGATTGCGATCTATCTCGGCAGCCTTGGGAGCAATCTCGTCTGCAGCGAATTGTCTAGCCATCTCACGAATCGCATGATGCTCATCTGTCAAGAACTCCGCATACGGCAGCGCCGCACCACTCGACGCCAAAGCCACGCCGGCAGCCAGTGTAGTGGTCATCTGTTGAACTCCTTTTGAGCCGCTGCGGACTCTCGAATCACAATTCCGAAGTCTGAATTCCAGGGCCCATGATAGCACTGCTAACAGTCCGCAGACCGGCAGATCGCACCAGTTGTCCGTCCGGGAATTTTTTCTATTTCCTTGCTAAAACAGCTCAAGCTATGCCGTTTCAGCCATTTGGCAACCCGCATTAGAGATCTACAATGATGTGCTTCGATTGACAAAATATACTGAATCTGGCAAACCAATCTCGGACATCAGACCGCTTCAACCAGAATCGATTGGGGACAAAAATGCCGGCAATCAAATCGCGCGTCGACACGTCAGCAAATGACTTCATGCGAAACCGCGCCGATATGCTCGCTGAAATTGAGCGCATTCGTATCTTCGAACAGAAAGTTCGCGCGCTCTCCTCGAGTCAGAAAGCTAAGTTCGACAAGCGCAAACAGCTCTTGCCTCGAGCTCGCCTGGCGCTATTGCTTGACCGGGGAGCACCAGTTCTGGAGCTCTCGTCGCTCGCCGGTTTCGCAATGCATGACGATGACGGCAACGATCAAGTACTGGGCGGCTGTGTGCTAACCGGAATTGGTACAGTCTCAGGAATTGACTGCGTTTTCAATGTGTCTGATTCGGCCATCAAAGGCGGCTCGATTCCGCCCAAAGGAATGGCCAAGACCTTAAGAGCTCAAACAATAGCTCTGGAATACTAACTGCCGATGATCAATCTGATTGAATCTGGCGGTGCCAATCTGGCTTACCAATCCGAATTATTTCTGGAAGGCGGCCGCGTCTTCAAGAATATGGCATTGCTTTCTGCCGCGGGCATACCGCAGATAACCGTCTGTCACGGCTCATCTACGGCCGGAGGAGCCTACATTCCGGGGCTTTCAGACTACATAATCATCGTCAAAGACCGAGGAAAGATCTTCTTAGCCGGACCGCCGCTGCTCAAAGCGGCCACCGGCGAGATTGCAGACGATGAATCGCTGGGCGGTGCCATCATGCACACTGAAGTGTCCGGTGTAGCCGAATACCTTGCAAGCGACGATGCCGACGGCATAAGAATCGCCCGGGAGATTTTTGGTAAATTGAATTGGAACAGCTCAGCAAGCCGGATATCGCATATCGAACACCGGCCACCGCTGTACGATCCCGATCAGCTTTGCGGATTGGTGCCAGTCGATTATCGTCTGCCCTACGATGCCCGAGAAGTAATCGCCAGAATAGTCGACGATTCGGACTTCTTAGATTTCAAGGAAACCTGGGGCTCCGACACGCTTTGCGGTCACGCTGCTATCGGCGGGCAGCCGTGCGGCATTATAGCCAACAACGGGCCAATTGATGCAAACGGCGCAGCCAAAGCGGGACAATTCATTCAGCTTTGCTGCCAATCCCAGACCCCCTTGATCTTCCTTCAAAACACCACCGGCTACATGGTCGGAACCCAAGCTGAGCGAGCCGGCATCGTCAAGCACGGCTCAAAGATGATTCAAGCAGTCGCTAACGCTTTTGTGCCGAAAATCACTCTGCAAATTGGTGCCAGCTTCGGTGCCGGCAACTACGGCATGTGCGGCCGC
>CAZSNX010000429.1:0-4426 GCA_964607945.1 uncultured Candidatus Obscuribacterales bacterium | reverse complement strand
GCCTGTAAGCCATTCAATAGTTGCAGATAAAGCCTGGTATCCACCGTTCCAGCGATAGCAACCGAATCAGACTGAGCGTTAGATTTTACGACCGTCTGGACTGGCAACTCAACCGTACCTCCGCCAGGAAGGTCAACCACGCGGGATCCGCCACTCCTTTCAGTGATCGTAAGATCGTTTGGAAAGCTTGTAAGTGTTATTCCGCTGCTGTCCCTCAAGACCGTCGTTCCATCAGCCAATGCCATTAGCTTGGTGCCGTCAGGATCCAACGTTATGGTTGATTTGTCAGGATAGGCAAATACTACAAATGGTTCAGGCTTAGCACCTTGCAAAATGGAAGCAACTGACTCATCCTGCCACTCGACAGACGTCTGCCCGCTGCGTTTTACAACGATGTCGACCCCTGGCAAGGAAGCAGTCCGCGTATCTGTTTCAGACCAACGGGTAAACTCGGCGAACTCGCTGTCCTTATTCAAGGCGACCTTGACATCGCCATAGCTGGTTATTTCACGCGCAGACTCGATGCCCGACGGGGGAGCAGCTTGTTTTCCACCCTCCATCCTTTCGGTGGGTGAGCAGGCCAGCTTGCGATCTTGCTCGATATCTTCTCTGAATCGCTTGTTAAGCGCTTCGAACGACTTCAGTCTTTTGAGCAGGTCGTCACGATGCCCGAGAACTTCATCTTGAAAGAGATTACCTGTTCCACTTGCAGAATCAGCCTGACGCGTCTGCGAATCAGAGGATTCCGTGAAACTATTACGCTTACTATCATCTGCAGACATCAGGGATCTCCCACAAGACTAGCGAACTGCCCATTCCTCTCACAGTTCACCAACTCAAGCGCCACTCCCTGCCACACTAATCCACCGCTCCACAGTGACTATACCACCACATATCGTCAACTAAACCGCTGCTTGCGTGGGTTACGCACCGACCTTGCGCTAAGTTGAGCTAGCCACTCTGACGGTAGCTCCCATTAAGCGTAGTTCTCCCGTGGACTCCACTGGACAATAACTCGACAATGTCTACGGTTCAATCCGACTTCCAACCCAGCTTTCATCCATCTCTTATAGGGAAACACAATGTCAGACTGCAACGCCGCCAAGCCGGAAGCTAAAAGCGACAGCACCACTGCCTCACAACCATTAAATCTGCTCGATTTGCAGATCAAACGGCACGAACGCCACGAACATTCACAAAGTCATCTCGGCAAGGCTGTTAGTTGGGCAAGCGAACTTATCGGTCTTACAAGAACTGATGATTCTTTGAAGTCACTGAGAAGTTTGAAGGATGAGATCTCGCAAGCAAAAAGCTTCGGGGATCATCAAAAAACTCAACTTCTGGCTAAACAGGTTAACGAATCAGTTAAGGCTGACCGTGAAGCGCTCATGCGCAGCAATGAATTGACGCACTACGGCGCTGGATTGTTAAAAACCGCCAGTTTCTTCTTTCCCGGCCGAGCGGGTCGCATAGCATCAGCCTTGACTTGCGGGCTGGATCAGTCACGCTCAGCGGACAATCTCTCATATCAGTTGGCAGATGGCGGACTTGGTGCGCTCAGAGGCCTGCTGACCCACAAGCTTATGAACTCCCTGTCGACAGAAAGAGTTGGCTGTGCTGGAAAGGGAGTTTTGGTTGGAGCAGCCAACCGGAGCATGGAGATCGCGCTCAATCGTAACTCTTATCTAAGTACTCATACAGCACGTTTCGACCTCAATTCCGGAATGTCCAGACTTGCTGCTCATGCATCAGATCCGGCAGTCTGGTTGGCTGATGGAGCGACCTTTGCGGTCGCGCACGGAGTGGTAAAAGGTGCCAACAAGTTTAGCGGAGGATTGATAGATAGCAAACGTATGCTTGCCATTACATTCAGTGGCACTAGCTTCGGAATGGTGACAGGCGCACTAACGGAGCTTGGACGCCAACGGGCAGACAGCGAAGAGCTAGACATAGGCAAAATAGCCGCTCGCTCGTTTGTTCAGGGCGGACTCGATACCGTGGCAGCTTTGCCAGGAGCGATCGCCGGAAATCGCAACTTTAATCCTTCAAAGTATTCCACAAACCGGACTACATCGACTTTAGTTGCAGGAGAACATGGTTTCCCAGCTCGGTCAAGTTCGCTTCGATATGAATTGAACCAGGAGCGTCACTATCACAATCCAAACAGTAAGTTAAATTGCGGGAATGATAACCTTGTATGGACGAACAGCAAACTACCGCCTGAAGTATCAATGAGTAATCGTCAAGAAAAAAATGCCACTGCAAGAATTGAATCCCGACTTGACAAATCCGCACCAGGCAGTCACCCAAAAGCGTCAAATGAAGGCACAAGCGCTCGGATAACTGGTCACGACGCCGCTGCGCGTTCTCTTTCTGCTAATCGTATTATATTGAGCGACCTTACGAAACCAGACGGCACACGAATCGTCCACAAAGCTGATGGGACAGTTGTAACGATTGGACCCAACGAAACGATCATCGAAAGAGATGGCATCAAAACCACGCATCGGAAAGACGGTCCGACAACCATTGAAGGACCAGATGGAGCAAGACTACTTCGGATCATTCCAAGACCCAGACCGGACGATTGTCCACTCAACGTTGCCAGCCAGAGCAAGGAGGGAATGGGCAGAAGATTCTCGAATTTTGCCCAGTCCAGGTTCAATCTTGACGGCATCAAGTACGGATCGGTGGAGGCCTTCTATACCTGCCTGAAGATAACCGATCCGGCCCGGCGAGCAGAAGTCGCCAAATTGCACGGTTCGGCGGCGAAGGCGGCAGGAAGAGAATTCAAATCGAAAACTGGCAGTTATATGGAACAAACATTTGAGCTGGGAAGCCCGGAGCACCACGCTCTTGTAAAGCGTGCAATAATGGCAAAGTTCGAACAGAATGCAGAGCTCGGTCAGGCGCTGGTCCAGAGCCACCCACGTCCAATCACCCACAATACTGGACGTCCCGAGAGCCCGAAGACGAACTATCCAGCGGCGGTATTCATTAAAACTCTAACCGAAGTTAGAGATACATTAGTCAAACGGGCAAATCTTTCAGAGGCAACACCACTAAGTGACTCGATAGAACAAGGAAGAAAAAGCGAGACTTCGCTTAAGGAAAGGGGCAAGCAAAAAATGAGCGGCTCAGAGCGAACCGAACTTGGCAGCCAGACTGATTTAGAGTCCGGAACTCTCAAGCCCAAACCAGTCTGGCAGATACTTGAATCAGTTACCGATAAGACTGCTCAGAGTCGACATGACTTGCCCCTCTATGCCTGGGCTCTCAAGAATGTCGACCTAGCTGGCACCAAGTTCGTGGGAGCCGGCGCAAATACGGTCAGAATAGAATTGGCTGACAGTAGCATATTGAAGATAACTCCCGGAACTCTTACTGCCGAGATGGGAAGTCGCCCATTTGATCTGCCGATCTTAACGAGAGGCGAGATTACAGGCGGTCGTCATCCAGTGTCGTACTTCTCACAGCCGAAAGCATTGCCGGTAACGGAAGAGAACTATCGTCTCTTCCGTGCACAAATTCAAGCCGAAGGATATGTCTTTACAGATCCAGGACTGCAACAAGTTGGTTATTATCAAGGGAAGGTCTATCTGCTTGATCCATTTTCGGTTGCCAGACTTAAAGGGTAATCAAGCGCTGGTAATCATCTTGTCTAGGTTCAAATCACTGGCTCGGACAAAACGATTAATCCTACCTAGAGCGACCACCTTTTCCTTTTTCCCTATCTTGCCGTTCTCGCTCTTGTTTCTGTTGGTCCTCGATCGCCTGCGCCCTCTCCTGTGCACGCCGGGCTAATTCTTCATCGCGCTGCTTTTGTGCCATCGCTTGAGCCTCCTTCCGCGCACTTGCAAGTGCTTCGCGCTCATTAGTTTCTCTTTGTCTGCGGGCTGCTTCCACATCAGCCCGACCGACTTCACGACCTTGCCTGGCTAACTCCGGATCCGGAGACGGTTTGCCACCTCGTCCTACTATCACGGACTTCTCATTACTTGGTCTATCAGTTCCTCCGGAAGACTGACCTCCAGCACCGCTTTCCGAACCAGATGTGTTGGCGTTTGGTTTCGTACTCCTCAAAGCTCCTTCCAATGCCGCCCGTGCATCTGCTTGCCCTTGTAATCGACCTTGCCTCGCCAGCTCAGGATCCGGTGACTCACCACCTTGTCGTCCACTTAATGGTGGCTTTTTACTTGTCATTTCAACCGGGCCGTTTTTCTCTTCCTTAGTAGATTCAATCGGTTTAGACTGAGCCTCTCGCTTCAAGCCATCAAGCTTGCCTCCGGCTGCGCTACTTTCAGTCGCTGAACCTTTGCGTTCGAATTCAAGCACAGAGCCATCTTTCAGGACAACACGGTACTTCTTACCTATCTCTAATGCCGTCCCCTCCTTGGCAGAGCCTGAAACTGTTCCGGTCGCTTTG
>CAZSNX010000428.1:4045-4443 GCA_964607945.1 uncultured Candidatus Obscuribacterales bacterium | reverse complement strand
AAACCTGCCACCAGCGAGGCTCCCAAACCTGCCACCGGTGACGCTCCCAAGCCCATCGCCGGTGACGCTCCCAAGCCTGCCACCGGTGACGCTCCCAAGCCTATCGCCGGCGATGCTCCCAAACCTGCTGCCGAGGTACTAACAAAGTCCGCTGACACCCCGACAACAAAACCAACCACTCAAAACTGGACCGACCCGAAATCGCCAAAATCTCATGACTACACTCCGCCCGATGGGCAGAAGCGTTCCTATCAAGAGATTGCCAAGAACGGCGACCAAGTTCTCCTGCGAGACAAAGGCGCAGAGCCACCCAAGAGCGACGGTCCAGTTAAAGTGCCCGACCGCAACGAACTCACGAAGCTAGACGTTAAGGCAAATGATACTAACGGCTTGCAGCC
>CAZSNX010000428.1:0-4035 GCA_964607945.1 uncultured Candidatus Obscuribacterales bacterium | reverse complement strand
AATATTTTGCTGACAAGAGTGGCAATGTGTACTCAAAGGGTCCTGGCTCCGACAAGATCCAACCCGAGCCCACGCTAAAACTTGCTCAAGCCAACCAAAACGGTACGCTTTCCGCACCCAAGCAAGTCGGTCCTGAAAGTACACATGCACGTACTTCCACTGCGGATCAGCCGGTCAAGAAACTACCCGATCAAACGTCGTTATCGCAAAAGCCTCAAAACTGGGTCGACCAACCTGCATCAGTTACCAGAGATTACAAAGCCCCTGGCTCTCGCGAATCTCGCTCATTCCAAGAAGTTGCCCGTGATGGCAACACGGTCTTGCTCAGAGACAAGGGCGGCGACACCAAATTCGGTGCCACGGCACCAAGAACTTTTGATGAAGCGAAGCATTCCAAACTAGATATCAAACCTACTAAAGAAAACGGACTGGCAACAAATAGAGAATACTTTGCTGATAAATCCGGAAACGTTTATAGCAGAGAAAAGGGTAGCAGCGACAAGTTACAACCGGAAGCCGGACTCAAACTTGCTAAAGAGATGCAGTCAGGAAACACGACCACGCTTGTCAGCCCAAGCAAAGCTGCTGCTGCTGAGCTGCGGGCGCAGCAACAACAGTCTATATCTACGACGCAGTCCCAGCGGTTACGTCAACAAGAGCAAGCACAAGCGCTGCACGAGACGCAGCAAGACAAGCTTACGAACAAGCAACAACAAGATAGAAAACAGATGCTCGATCGCCAGCAGGCCGGCGGGCGCGATGCAGAGCTTCAAAAGCTGCGAGAACCGAAAGGACAGGAAGCTGGTCCGAAAGAAAAACCGTTGCAGTTGTTTAACCCTGATGCGGCAGGATCCTCCAAGGCACCATCGAAGGAGCAGGCGGCTGCAGCCCAACCACAGCAGCAACAGGGACAACCGTTGAGCCGAGAGCAACAGCTCCGGGCTATCGATGCGCAAATGCAAAAAGAACAGCAAGCCTTGCCGCAACAAGGAACAGGCACTGGCGCATCCGGACAGCAAGGACAGCAGGGTCCAGGTCAGCAACACGGTTTGCCGAAAGACAAACTGCAAGATTCCCAGGGCGGCGGCAGTCAGCAACAACAGCCGCAATCCCACAGCTTGCAAGATGAACACATGCAGCAATCCGGCCAGCCAGGTCACCAAGATCCACAAACAGCTCAACACTCGGGACAAGATCCACAAACTACTGCCGCCAGTTCACAGCAGCCTCAGCCGCAAGATCCTGCCGTTAGAAGGCCAGCACCGCTGGGCGATCTTCGCGCGGCTGATACCATGGACAGCCGCGGCAGTGCGCCATCACGTGCGGAGTCAACGCCTGAAGCACCGCCTCAGGCTCAGGAACGGTCCACCGGAAGAGAAAGACCACTGGGCGAACTCCAACACCAAGAAAGAAATCTCGCCGAACGACAAGCAGATCTGGCAGAACAGCGAGCAGCTCTGGACAAACAAAGGCCTGACAGCCCGGAAGCAAAGCGACTACACGATCAAGCCAAAGCCGAACTGCAACAGAAACAGTCTGAACTTAACAACCAGGTTCGCGAGAATCTGAAAGATCAAGTCGCCTCTAGCGAGCGGCGCATGCAAGAGCTGCGCGAACAACAACGAGACTTTGCTCCAGATAGTAAAGAAGGCCGGCAGCTCGACGCGCAAATGCGAGAGCATGCTAACGATCATATGGAGTTGCTGGAAAAGCAGTCCACCGAACTGGCCAGGCAGCGCTCAGATTTGAGAGACCAACAACTTTCCGGACAAAAGGTCGAACAATCAGCCATCGATTCGCTCAGCAGAGAGATCTCCCGCAATGTAAACGAGCGCATGCTCAACACTCAAGAGCGCATTCAAGAGCTCGATGCCCCTTGGCGCTCCGAGATTCAAAGCAGGGAATCTCAACGCGCAAATCTCCGCGAAGAGCTCAACGACTTAACTCACGAAGTCGGACCGAAAGGCAAGCTCGGTCCAGAGCGGGACCCAAGCACTTTCACAGAACGCGAAAGCCAACGAATCAACGCTCTCAAGGAGCAAATTGGCAAAATCAACGACGAGCTAGCAATAATCGGCAAGCAGATGAAGCAGTCCGGCGTCGAAACAGAGCTAGTGAGACTGGACAGCAATCTGCGCAAGCTCGAAATTGCAGCATCGGCTGAGAAGGGAGAACTGGCACCAACATTAGGTAGAGAACAATATCACCGCGACCCAGATACCGGACACTTGACCAAGACCGGAGATGACGCAGCTGCAGCCGCCTACAGATTCCGCGGTCATGGTGGCACCGGCGAAGGAACAGCAGTTCACGTAGCACAGCATGGCATCAAAGTTGATGATGTCAGTGCCGTTATGAATCAGTCCGGGCACCTACCGGAATCGACCAGAAAAGAAGGTTTCACAGTTATTCATGACCCGAATGCTCCGTCCGGCGAGCAAGCGTCCGGCAAAGTTACAGTCAACACGGCACGCCCGGAAAACGAGTCACTGAAGAGAGACGACGCTGTAGGCCGCGTCGGCAGACACGAAGTAGGCCACGCAATTCAAAGAGATTTCTTTGACAAGCTGCCTGCCGACCGCCAGCAACGCGTAATGGAGTCGTACAACAAGTGGTTGAACAGTCCGGAAACACAGGAAATGCTGAAGGGGCTCTCTCCGGCAGAAAGACAGAAACTGCAAAATGGTGAGTATCTCAGAGACATTGGTGACAAGACCGGATACTTTGCCAGCTTCCCGGAACAGTTCGCCGAGATGCGCGCGCTGCATGAATTCTCAAAGCTTCCGGACAATGCTGGAAAATCGTATCAAGAGCTGCTCGCGGCATATACCGAACGCAGCAATAACCCGAGACGTGCAGAAGTGATGCAGCATTCGGAAGGAGTTTTCCGATCGTTGCAAGAAGAGGTATTCAAGCCATTCGAAAATCGAGAAACGCGCAGAGCCGCACTGGGAGATCAGGCTGCCAACAAAGTTCGCGAAACTGCCGATGGAAGTGAAACGACGGTTGAGCGCGATACCGGCAAGAAACGAAACATAAACACAGACAAGGCTGTCGACGACGCGCGAGCCGCAGGCGAAAGAAGTTACGGCGCAGTCAAAGACAAAATCGAAGCCGCCAGCAAGGGTGCTCGCGAGCTGGCTGACCTGATCGAAGGCGGAACGGCATCACCAGCCGAAATTCAAGCCAAGTTCAAAGAGCTCGCAGCGGTTGACAAATCTGCAATGGGCAAGGAAGCATTATGGAAACAAGGGTCCAACGAAAAACTGCCGGCCGATCAACGGCAAGCGAAAGTATCAGAAGCTGCTGCTGGGCTGCGGCAGAGGTCCGAGCAACTAGACAAACTGCATCAGACATTTGGTCCGAAACAAGCAGAGTCTCCCTTTGCTCCTCCAGCATCGCAGCCGAAGGAAACCACCGCGTCAATGCGCGAGTCACTGAGAGCTCTGGAAGGATTTTCAGACAAGAACAATAAGTCTCAGCTCGAAACTGTTCGCAAGCAGCTCGAAACGATTGAGAAAGCCGAGCAATTCATGCAGAAAGACAAAGATCCTACTGCTCAGTACCTACGCTCATTGAAGGAGGCCGGGATCGATCCAAATCATCCCGATCACGCGCAACATCGTCAAAAGTTCGAAGAGCAATCGGCAGTAAATCGAATACCAACCGGTGAACTAGAGAAGATCTTGAAACTCGACCAGGAATCCGGAGGCCGAGTGCTCAATCGGGTCGAGCGCGAAATCGCAGAAGCCAAGCTCAAAGCAACTGAGACAGCAAAAGCCGAAGGCACGCCCCGCGTATACGATCCTGCTATAGACAAAACAATTTCTTTGCCCTCGGTTTATGGCAAGGACGCTAATGGCCACCCTCAAAAGCCGAACACAAGAGAAGTGCCGGAGACAGGAAATAAAGCAGATCAAAGGGCTGCAGCCAAGCAAGCAGCGCAAGATGCCATCAATGACTTGCCACCACAACACAGACAGGCGGCTGAGTCATTCTTCAAGGGAGATGAATCAACCAGAATCTTCGGCTCAC